>CAZAGS010000086.1:0-7081 GCA_964484955.1 uncultured Tissierellaceae bacterium | reverse complement strand
AAATAAAAAAGATAGGTCATATGACCTATCTTTTTTTAAATTATCTTTTTCCTAATTCTTTATCTAACATATAAAGTCCATGGAATTTTTCATTTATACCTTCAAGAGCAAAAATTATGTCTTTCATACTATTTTCTTCTTCTAGCTGCTCTTCAACAAACCATTGTAAAAATTCACTTGTTGCATAGCATTTTTCTTCTTTAGCCATATCTAATAGATTGTATATTTTTGAAGTTACTAATTGCTCATGATGTAATGCAGCTTCGAATACTTCTAATAATGAATTATAGTCATTTTTTGGTTCTTCCATTGCTTGAGCTAATACTCTTCCATCCATATCATTAATGAATGAGTAGAATTTCATTGCATGTTCATATTCTTCTTTTGCTTGCTCATTAAGGAAATGAGCCATCCCATTCCAGTTTTCTGATGAACAATATGCAGCCATAGCTAAATAATAGTATCCTGATAATAATTCAAAATTAAACTGATCATTTAAAGCACCTAATAATTTTTCTGAAGCCATTTTATTCCTCCTAATTAAATTTAAATTTTTATTTTAATATTTATTTGCTCTATTGTTATTTACCCACTACACATAAAATTAAACATATTCTATTAATCCATAAGGTAAATATCTAATTCATTATATATTTCTTCATTAATTCTATCAGTCAGTTGGATTTTATTATCTTTTAAAAAGGAAATTAATGATTTTTTCATATTTTCACCATAAATGCCATCTAAAGATCCCTTATAATAGTCTTTAATAAATAAACGTTTTTGAACTTCTAAGACATCCGCCCCTCTATCTCCAGGTCTCAATGTTCGAAATCCATTTCCAAAGGGCCCGTATATTCCATTAGAAATTACCACAGAACTGCCTTTTTTAACTAAATCATAAAGCTGTTCTATATCACTATTCCTCATTCTGATACATCCTGCCGAAAGGTTTGCCCCTATAGAGCTAGGGTTATTAGTACCATGAATTCCATATTTTCCCCATGGAACATTTAACCCCATCCATCTAGACCCAAATCCTTCTCCCCAATGTGCTTTCTCAGTAATAATAAAACTACCTAAAGGAGTTGGAGAATTTGTTTTACCAGTGGCAATTGGATAAGTTTTAATTGTAGACCCATCACTCCTATCTATTATGCTAAGTTTTTTTAAATCCACCTCAATTACAATTGAGTATTCTTTTTGAATACTTTTGTTTTCTATATCTTTGAAATTAATAAAGTTCATAGTATCTAAATGACTAATATAATATCCAGTAAGTGATATTAAAAAAATTAATGAAGCTATTAATATTATTACATATCTTTTATACATACTATCACTCCTCTAAATATCTATATGCATTAAAATTAATATTTAAACTTTATATATTATATTTTAATGATATAATCTTAGAAAAAGGAGAAAAACATGAAAATTGAGATGACATATAATGAAAATCTAGAAGCTGTATTAAAGCAATTATCAAAAGGAGCATTTCTTACTGTAAGTGATGGTACAAATATTAATACTATGACTATCGCTTGGGCTAATTTAGGTATTGTATGGAATAAACCAATTATGATGGTTATGGTTAGAAAATCTAGGCATACATATTCTATCATTAAAAATGCCAAAGATTTTACTGTAAGCTTGCCTATAAATATAGATTTGAAAAAAGCCCTGGTTTATTGTGGATCTTATTCAGGCAGAGATGTAGATAAAATTAAAGAAAGTAAATTATCCCTCAAAAAATCCAATACAGTTATCTCACCAATTATCTCTCAATGTGATATGCATTATGAATGTAAAATTGTACATTCCCAGCAGTTAAGTCCACATGAATTAGATAAGGATATAAAAGAAAGATTTTATATAAATGATGACTATCATATCTTGTATTTTGGTGAAATAGTGGATTGCTATAGCACTAACGGATAAAGACAAATGACTCTAGAGCGCTCTAGAGTCATTTGTATTCTATAGTTATATTCTTAAATCCCATTTCCTCTAACAAGGAACGTATTATTTCATCACCATTTTTTTCTGCTTCATTAAGTAAGCCATTTTTTATAGCATTTTCTTTATTCTTTTCTTTTTCACCTATTAAAACTGCATATAAATCTTTAAAGTTTAATTTATTAAATAGACCATCCTTTTCATTAAAGAATTCTACTTCTTCTTCTACAATCACATTCTCTAATACTTTAGCTTTATTCATTGTAATCTTAATATTATTTTTATCTATTATATTAAATTTTAATGATTCCAAATCTATACCTGCTTTTATATATCCACTATATTTTATTAAAAAGCTTTTATTGGTAAATGGTATATCTAGTCCATTTACTTGGATATTATCTTTATATGACAATATATCAGTATAATTGTAGACTATAGTAGATAATTCTACTATTCTAGAAACCTTTTGTTCAATATGATTTGATAGAATATTTAACTTATGTGTTTTATAAACCTTTGTAAAAGAGAAAAGACTAAGTAGTAAAATAATAGTTATTAATACAACTGCTAAATATCTCTTTTTTATTTTCAAGTAACCACCTCACTTTTAAAAATTATCTTTTATAATCCTGGTGTATATAGTTCATAAATACTATAAATAGAAAAATCTTCATTTACTAGGGTCTTTATTACTTTTGGGATTTGTCTAGTTGTAATATTTAATACTACACCATTATACTTATATATTATATCTCCTTTTTCTAAAATGTCTATTTTATCCAACAATTCTTTTAATTTAGTTTCAGTGGTAGAAAAATTCATCTGCCCTAGTAAAAAGAAAATCTTTTTCTTTATTTTACTCTCATCGGTAGGGTCTTGTCTATTTATAAGTAATATATTGTTCATATTTACTCCCTTCTCTCTAAAACTCATATTTATATTTATTTACCCTAATATAGGAATAATAAAACAGTTATTATATATTAAAATTGTTATAATAATAGGGATATGATATTCTATTATAGAAATCTAGATTGGAGGTCCAGCATATGTTTTTAACAAGTCTTGCAAAATGTGTATTATTTCGCTCTTTAACTAGTGATGAAATTAAAAATTTATTAAGTTCTTTAAAATATAGTATTAAGCATTATGACAAGGATCAAACTATTGCAATAGAAGGAGATGATTGTAATAGTCTAGGCATTATTGTTAAAGGTAGTATAGAAATTCATAAGTCTTTTTCTTCAGGAAAGCTAGTTACTATAAATCACTTTGAAGAAGGTAATATATTTGGGGAGGCTTTGGTATTTTCAGGTCAGCATAGCTATCCAGCCACTTTAATTTCTACTGACAATACTGAAATTATGTTTATTTCCAGAGAAGATATTGTAGAAATGATGAGTTTAAACAAAATAGTACTCAATAATTTTATGGCTGTATTATCCAATAGAATTTTAATGTTAAATGAAAGATTAACTAATCTAACATATGATACTGTGAGGAAAAAGATAACTAATATACTATTGCTAGAATACGCTAGACAAAGGTCTACTAATTTAACACTGCCTTATAGTAGAAAGAAAATGGCTGAATTATTAAATATACCTCGACCCTCACTTTCCAGAGAATTGATCAATATGAAGGAAGATGGCTTAATCGACTTTTATAAAAATAAGTTTAAAATTTTAGATTTAAAGGCTTTAGAAGATTCCTTGATATAGAATTAATATATTAAAGCGGAAAATAATAGTTGCTAAATTCTGTGAATTAGTTATAATTAAATTGTGAGTAAAAAAGGAGGTCGTTGAAATGACATTATTAAAAAGTTTATCCTATAAGAAAATATTATTAATACGACCTTGGTGTAATCTAATGATTTAGTTTTTGAAACCATAGGTATGCCCTATGGTTTTTTGTTTTATATGACTTTTTTGCCATAGGTAGAGATTAATTTCTCATGCTTATGGCATTTTTTGAGGAGATGATTATTTGAAACAGTTTAAGAAATTATTACCCTATAGCAAAGGCTATAAACTTTTATATTTATTAGGAATGTTGGCTATTATTATTTCACAGGCTCTAACAACCATTAGCCCTATGATTATTAGAACCACAATTGATTCAATAGTAGGACTTGAGCCTATAGACTCCAACATTGCTTCTAAAGTGGTAAATCTAATTGGGGGAGTAGATTATTTAAGAAATAACCTTTTAATAATTGGAATATTAATAGTCATTACTTTTATTTTACGAGGAATATTTCTTTATTTTAAAGCTACCTTAGCAAATAAATCTGCAGAAAATATTACTGAAAGAATAAGAAATAATCTTTATGACCATATACAAAAGCTTCCATATGAATATCATGTAAAATCTGACACGGGAGAGTTAATTCAAAAATGTACCTCTGACGTTGAAACTATTAAAAGATTTTTAGCTATTCAACTAGTAGATGTTGCAGGTTCAGTATTTATGCTCCTATTTATTGTTTATGTAATGATTACTATTAACCTTAAATTAGCAATTATATCAATTATTGCTCTACCTATTACTTTTACATTTTCGTTTATATTTTTTAATCGAGTTAAAAAGGATTTTGAAAAAGCTGATGAAGCAGAAGCTAGACTTTCCACTGTATTACAGGAAAACCTAACTGGTATGAGAGTTGTTAAAGCATTTTCAAGACAACAATTTGAAGCTGATAACTTTGATCTTAAAAATAAAGAACATAGAGATTTAGTTAATAAATTAATAATCAATCTATCACTATATTGGTCTCTTTCTGATTTATTGAGTTTTACTCAGGTAGGATTAGTTATTGTAGCCGGAACTTACTTTACGGTTAAAGGCCAGATTACATTAGGTACTCTTGTGGCCTTTACCACTTATATTTATATGCTAATATGGCCTATCAGACAATTAGGTAGAACTCTTACAGATATGGGTAAAGCCAATGTTAGTATAAAGAGAATTGATGAAATACTACAAGAACCTATAGAAATACTTTTAGAAAATGGTCAAGAACCGCCTATTAAAGGTCATATAGAATTAAAGCATGTAAGTTTTGAATATGAAGCGAATAAACCAGTATTATCTGATATTAGTTTTCAAGTAAATCCTGGTGAAACTATAGCCTTTATTGGCCCAACTGGGTCAGGCAAAAGTTCACTTGTTCATCTTTTACCTAGACTTTATGAGTACAATAGTGGTTCTATAAAAATCGATGGAATTGAGTTAAAAGATATCGATAAACACTGGATTAGAAAAAATATAGGATTAGTACTCCAAGAGCCTTTCCTATATGCCAAGACAATAAAGGAAAACATAAGATTATCAGATCCAAAAATAATTGACTTCAAAGTATATGATGCAGCTAAAACTGCCTCTATACACAACGACATTCTGGCTTTTGACCAAGAGTATGAAACTATGGTTGGAGAGCGTGGAGTCAGCCTGTCTGGAGGCCAGAAACAAAGAATGGCCATAGCCAGAACCATAATTAATAATAATGCAATTGTTATATTTGATGACTCTCTATCAGCTGTAGATACGTCCACTGATATTCAAATTAGAAAGGCCTTAAATGAGAGAAAAAACCGATCTACTACTATAATTATCTCTCATAGGATATCCACAGTAGCTGAAGCAGATATGATATATGTAATAGACAAAGGTAAGATAATTCAAAGAGGAAAGCATGAAGACTTGATTCAGGTTGAAGGGCTTTACAAAAGAGTTTATACTATTCAATCTTCCTTTGAAGATAATTTAGAAAGTATAAATTAGGAGGTGAGATAATGGAACAAGATGATTTAAAATTAGAAAAAATAAATTTAGCTATTTGGAAGGATTTTTTCAAATATCTAACACCCTATAAAAAGAATTTTATACAATTGATTTTTATGATGGTAGGTTTGGGCATATTAGACACCATATTTCCACTTTTGTCAAAGTATGCAGTAGATAACTTTGTAGAAAAGTCTACTCTAGAAGGTATAGGAGGATTCTCTCTTGTATATTTTATAGCTGCTGCCCTATTAGCCTTTCTTGTATATAAGTTTATTAGTTCAGCAGGCAAGTTAGAAACTCAAATGGCCTACGATATCAGAAGAATTGGATTTGAAAAATTGCAATTACTTCCCTTGTCCTATTATGATGATAAAGCTGTAGGATGGTTAATGGCAAGAATGACTTCAGATATAAGTCGCTTAAGTGAGACTATAGCCTGGGGACTTGTAGACATGTCTTGGGGACTTACTATGATGACTGGGGTAACTATAGCCATGTTGGTATTAAATTGGAAGTTGGCCCTAATAACCCTATCAGTTCTACCTTTTGTAGCCCTAGTCAGCATGTATTTTCAAAAGCGGATCTTAAATGCTCAAAGAGATGTAAGAAAAATAAATTCTAAAATAACCGCATCATTTAATGAAGATATACAAGGAGCAAAAACTACTAAAACCCTAGTTAGAGAAGCAATAAATTTAGAAGAATTTTCGGAAGTGACTTTTTCAATGAAAACTACAGCCATAAGAGCTACTGTTCTTTCAGCCTTATATTTGCCTATAATATTAGTCTTAGGTAGCATTGGTACTGGTTTGGCCGTAACATATGGTGGAAAGTTTGTATTAAGAGATATAATATCCTACGGAACACTGGTAGCTTTTATATCCTATACAGCTCAGTTCTTTGAACCAGTTAGACAAATGGCTAGCATCTTTGCAGAACTTCAATCAGCACAAGCATCTGCAGAAAGAGTGTTTTCCTTATTAAATGAGGTACCTTCAATAATAGATAGTCCAGAAGTAATAGAAAAGTACGGTGACCTTTTCCATCCTAAAAGAGAGAATTGGCCTGAAATTAATGGTCGAGTAGAATTCAAAGATGTTAACTTTTCCTATAAAGATGGAGAAACTATATTGGAAAACTTTAATTTAAGAGTAAATCCAGGTGAAACAGTTGCCTTGGTTGGGGAAACAGGATCCGGCAAGTCTACTATAGTTAACTTGTTTTGCAGGTTTTATGAACCAGTATCTGGCGAAATCTTAATAGATGGAATAAATTATAAAGATATGCCTCAAAACTGGATACACGAAAACTTAGGCTATGTATTACAATC
>CAZAGS010000085.1:0-7088 GCA_964484955.1 uncultured Tissierellaceae bacterium | reverse complement strand
GCTATCCCGTTGTGAAAGGCAGGTTTCTCACGCGTTACTCACCCGTCCGCCGCTAAGACAGTTAAAGTTTCGCCCCGAAGGGCTCCACTTTAAAAGCTTCGCTCGACTTGCATGTGTTAGGCACGCCGCCAGCGTTCGTCCTGAGCCAGGATCAAACTCTCATTTAAAATTCAAGTTTGCCTGTGTTGCTCAATTATTTGCTGACTTCATTTTGTTTCATGTTTTGTTTCTATTCAAAGTATCTCACACTATTTAATTATCAAAAGTTCATGCTCACTTTGTGTGGAACCATTGGTTACTCACTCCGTTTGCTTGTTGTCTCTCTCTCGAGGCGACTTGTTTAGTATAGCATATTTTGTTTCTTCTTGTCAACCACTTTTTTAAAAGTTTTTTTATTTCTTTTTTGGTTTGTTTCAACCTCTCAAGTGGGACTTCATAAATATTAACATCTTTTTCTTAAACTGTCAACATGATTTTACAAAATACTTATAAGTATTTCTTTTCTTCTAATATACCACTAGCTATTATTGACCCCAATGCTATTGAAAATACTTTATTTACATGATCATCAGCCCTTGATGTAAGCACTATAGGAACTTTAGCTCCCATAATTATACCCGCAGATTTTCCATTAGCAAAGTAAGTAATACTTTTGCCAATGCCATTACCCATTTCTATATTGGGGACTAATAGTATGTCCGCGTTTCCTGCTACAGGACTTACATAACTCTTTATTAATGCGGCTTCTTTAGATACTGCTATATCTAATGCCATAGGTCCATCTACTATAATCCCACTTGAAAATTCATTTTCTATATATTTGTTTTTAAGTAGATCTGCATGGACAGTGGATATCATTTTAGCATCGACTTTTTCTTTTGCAGCTAAAATTGCTACATTAATGTTAGCCTTTCCTAAAGACCTAACTACAGTACTTGCATTTTCAATTATTTTTATTTTATCTTCAAGTGAAGGATTAATATTCATTCCACCATCGGTTAGAAAAAGTAATTTATGATAGTTTTCAATATCATAAACCATTACATGACTTAATAAGCTATTTGTTCTTAATCCCCATTCTTTGTTCAATACTGCCTTTAGTAAAATAGAGGTATCGATTAAACCCTTCATAAGAAAGTCAGCTTTAGCAGATGACACTAGTCTTACCCCTAACTCTGCTGCTTTATCCAAATCTTTTTCATCTATTAAATTAAATCCATCTATAGATATATTCATTTTTTTTGCTATTTCCTCAGTTTGTATCTTATCTCCTATTAATATAGCTTCTATAAGGCCATAGTCATAACATTGACTTACTGCTTGTAAAACCTCTTTATCATGACTAGCAATTACTACTAATTTCATCTTTACCTTGCCTTTTAGTTTCAATAGGTCTTCTAATCTATTGATTGTCATTCCGCATCCCCCCAGATTAAATCTTAAATTATATGCTGGATAGTAATTCTTCTAGTACTTGCTTTTGAGCTAGTATGTTTTTGTCTTGAGGATTTAGGCTATATGCTAGTTCTATATCTTTTAGGGCTAATTCATATTGTCCTAGTTGAACGTATCCTAATCCCCTATTAAAGAAAAGTTTATAATCTTCCTTGCAATTTTCAATGCCTTCACTAAAAATTGCTACCGCCTTTACTATATCTTCCATATTAAAAAACATTATTCCTAACTCATTATAAATATCCGATTCTTCCTTGTTTAGTTCTATTGCTTTTGTAAAATATTTAATAGCACCGTCATATTCCTCAATCCCCTTATAAGATAGTCCTATCAAATAATTAGCATTCCAATGTTTTTCATATTTAGGCATTAGTTTTAAAAATGAATCTAAAGCTCTTCCAAAGTCATTATAGGTCAAATAGGTTATCCCAGTTTCAAAATTAGCATCATCTTCTATTAATTCTATTTCTTCTCGAATTTCTTGCAGTCTTAAATCGTCCTTGTCTAGAAGCAAAAACTTGCCCCAAATTAACTTGGCTTTCAAATATTGCTGGAAAAATTTATAATGAAATCCTAATTTATAATAAGCCAATGAATAGTTCTCCTTAATATCTAAGATGCTTTCCAATTTATTAGTAGAGTTCATTAGGAAGTCCGTAGCTTCTTCACTTTTTTCTTCATTTAAAAACCCTTTTGCTATTTCTTCTAAAACCAGAGCATAATTAAATAGTCCATTGACATTACTCCTGTCCATTGTTAATAAAGCTCTATAGTAAACACCACTTAAATCGTAGTCCATTTCTTCAAAGGCTTTTAAGCCCTTATATAGAATGTAATCTTTAATCTTTTCATTATAAGCCAGCAAGATTTCTTTATACTCATCAATATATTTAAATGAACTGTCTGTTCCTATAAGATATATAATGCCTTCTACTAAATTTGCTAAATTTATTTCTTCTTCTACGTTTCCTTCTTTAACTTCTTTTATTAAACTTTCAGTAATTATAGGTAATGGAATATCTGACTTTACAATATATCCATTGATATCAAGATGTGAATCTTCTTGCAGCTCTATAAAAGTTAGATTTTTTGTAAACTTTTTAAAATAATCATTAATCTTATCCATTTTATCACCTTTGCTTTAGAATTTGTTCATAAACATTCTTTTTCTTCTTGTACTTCCGCTTAGCATTTTAAATAAATGCCCCCTATAAATCATTGCAAATGAAAATAATCCTTGCCCCATTAAATATAATATAATATTCCTAATGCTTAATATCATATTAAAAGATAAATGTGTGGTAAATAAATTTGTCATAATATTGCCAGTAACGATATATAAAAGCCCAAAGAGAATAACATTTGGTAATAACCAAACTAACCAATTTTCTTGCATAAATTCAAATGAACTCTGTACACTTTCCCAAGAACTATAAGCTTTTAAATAAATAGTCTCTGGAAGTGGATTCAATAATATGACTATTCCCAAGTATATTACTATATTTATGATGAAAGAGAGACTACCTAACATATTACTAACAATTGCTAACAGATAATTTCCTAAGTAAGCAATAAATAAAACCCCGTATATTTTCCATAAAAAAGCTTTAAATCCATCCTTGAAAATCTGAATATTAATCCTATCGTAGTTAATTATATTAAAAAGCAAATATAAATAATTTGATATAAAAGCTGCGGTCACAATAGCCACAACTATACCTGATAATATTGATAAAAAACCTGTCATAAATATACCTACCAAACTAAATATGGCAATATTCAAAATGGTATATATTATTCCGGTAAATATTATTATCCAGTTTTTACTTATACTTTTAATAGTCTTTTGAAGAGATAGCTTGTTTACATAGACAAGATCTTCTATAATTTCCAATTATACCAACTCCTTTACAATTTTAGTTATATCATGGTAAGAAGATTTATTAATCTTTCCCCCTAAATAATTAAATAAAACATAAATTTTCTCATTTTTATCCGAGACTTTATAGTCATTTTTAATAATTTCAAATATATCCACATTGAAGTCTTCAACATTTACCTTGTTTACTATTTTCTTTGTTGGTATATCTTTATATTCATATAAAAATGAATTTAATAGCTCCTCATTTTTTAGTATAGCATGAAAATTCCTTTGTACATCTAAATCATATTCTCTGGCTATTCCTTTTGGTAATCTAGAATTCTTATTATTAATTAAATAATCTAGTTTAATAATCTCAGTAAAAGTATATTTGTGCTTGTAGTTTCTATATATAAAGAATTCCATTAATATTTCATATAATTTATTTTTACTATGACTTACTTTACCATAATCTTTACTATCCCAAAACTCACTAAAATCTTCGTAGAAAGAAAAACTATCATTATAAAAACTTTTTATTATAAATTCTAATGAATGAGTGAAAAATCCCTCATTATAGTATTTTTCAACTAAGTCTTCTATAGCCTTTAATTTAATAATTTCCCCATAGCTTATATAATCATTTTGCAATACTTCGTATGGGGGATAATCTAAATATTTATAACCATAAGTTTCTTCATCGCTCCTTAGACCTGATCCTTTTAGAAGTTTTAAAAAACCAAGTTGAAGTTTTTCTGGTCTAATGCTATATACATCATTAAAAGACTTTTTAAAGCTTTCATATCCTTCGTAAGGTAGTCCAGCAATTAAATCCAAATGTTGATGAATGTTCTTATATGATTTGATTTTCTTTGTTACATATACTAATTGTTGGAAATCAGTGGTCCTTGCAACTAGCTCTATAGTCTTTTCATTTGTAGACTGAACCCCTATTTCAAATTGAAACAATCCTTCTTTTACATCTTTTAAAAATTCAAGGGTTTCTTCATCTACTAAATGTGCTGTTACTTCAAAGTGAAAATTAATATCTTTTGGATCTTTCTTTATAATAAACTTCATTATTTCCATAATATGTTTTTTGTTTGCATTAAAAGTTCTATCTACAAACTTTACTTGAGTTACTTTTCCTTTTATTAATCTATCTAAATCTTGTTTTACCCTTTCTATGCCAAAATATCTAACACCATGTATTGTTGAAGAAAGACAAAACTCACAATTAAAAGGGCATCCTCTAGAGCTTTCATAGTAGACTATTTTATTTTCAAATTCATTTCCAATGTTAGTATAGGGTGATGGTATTATATCTAGTTCTTTAATTAATGCTCTCTCTGGATTTTTTATTATAGAGTCTCCTTCTCTATAGACCAATCCACTTATCTCCTTATAATCACCAGTTTTATTTACAAGCACTTGAACAAGCTCTTTAAATGTTTCTTCTCCCTCTCCATAAATAATATAATCTATATATTCTCTTTCTTTTAAAATTTGCTTCCCATCAAAAGATACTTCTGGTCCGCCTAACAATATCTTTGTATTTGGTAATACAATTTTTAGGATTTCACAAATCTTATAAGTTTCCTCCACATTCCAAATATAGGTAGAAAACCCTATTAGGTCAGGCTTTTCTTTGTAAATTTCCCCTACTATAAAATCAATACTTTGATTAATTGTATATTCTAAGGTTTCGATTTTATTTATTTGCTCAACATAACTGGCCAAATACCTAATCGCCAGATTAGAATGTATATATTTTGAATTTAAGCTACTTAGTATTATTTTCATATTCTTCCCTTCCTTATGCAAAGATAATTATATTATAACATTTATTCCATCATTAGATAGGGATAATCAAATTTCTAGTATTGATTGTTTTAGAGAAAAGATATAGAATAGCCATAGAACAGAAATGAAAGGGGTTGCCAAATGAAGGATTTTGATAAGATATCCATTCAAGAAATGTCAAAGGAAGATATGCTTCTAATAATTGAAGCTCTTGAATATACAGGTACTAAAACTAATATAGAAGATTTTATTATATTAAAAGATAATTTTGTTTCAGAATTATCATCACTAGCCGATATACCCGAATCTGAATTTCTTGATTACTTAAAAAAAGAGACCCAATCTTTATAGATAGGGTCCCTTTTTTATTACATCTTTAATGGCGCTTCTATACCCAGTAAATTTAATCCAGTTCTTATTACATTTTTCACAGCATATGTTAACAACAATCTTGCCTTTTTCAGTTCTAAATCTTCAACAATTATTGGAGATGAATTGTAAAACTTATTAAAAGCCTTTGCTATTTCAACTATATGTCTTGTAACAAAAAATGGTTCATTTTTTTCCATTGAATCCATTACAATATTAGGGAAATCATATATTAATCTTATAATGTTTATCTCATCTTCTGAGCCTAATAATTTATAATCAACAGAATCTTCTATATTAAATTCACCTTTTTCCAGTAATGAATTGGTCCTAGCATGAGTGTATTGAACATAAGGTCCAGTTTCACCATCAAAACTTAGCGTTCGTTCCCAAGAAAATACATAGTCTTTGATTCTTTGATTAAATAGTTCTTGAAATATAACGGCTCCAATTCCTATTTGTTTTGCAACTTCTTCCTTGTTCTCTAAATTTGGATTTCTCTCATCAATTATCTGCTGAGTTTTTTCTACTGCAGTATTTAATACATCCTCTAAAAACACCACATTTCCACGTCTTGTTGACAAAGTACTTCCTTCCAAACTTACCATACCAAAAGGTATGTGGATACAGTCTTTTGCCCAATCATAGCCCATTAGTTCTACAATTTTAATCCAAGCTTTAAAATGTAAGTTTTGTTGAGAACCTACTACATATATATTTTTATAAAAATCATATTTTTGTTTTCTATAAATAGCAGCTGTAATATCTCTAGTTGTGTAAAGAGTTGAACCATCACTTTTTTTAATTAAGGCAGGTGGCATACCATAAGGCTCTAAATCAACAATTGAAGCCCCTTCTGACTCTTTCATTATTCCACTATTTTCCATTTCCTTCAATACAGCTGGCATTTTATCAGAGTAAAAACTTTCTCCAGCATAGGAATCAAATTTTATATTTAACATATCATATACTTTGCTAAATTCTTTTAAGCTAACATCCCTGATCCATTGCCATAATTCTACTGCTTCCTGGTTCTTGTTTTCCAGCTCCTTAAACCAATATCTAGCTTCGTCTCTCAGTGTTTCATCTTTATCGGCTTCACTATTCCATTTCACATATAACTTTAATAGTTCCTGAATAGGGTTTTCCTCTATTACTTCTCTGTCCCCCCATTTCTTATATGCAGATATAAGCTGGCCAAATTGAGTACCATAATCACCTAAATGATTAATTGATACAGTATCAAATCCTAAGAATTTATAAATATTAAAAAGAGCATTACCAATTACAGTTGTTCTAATATGACCTATATGAAAAGGCTTAGCTATATTTGGGGAAGAATATTCCACTATTACAGTTTTTCCTTGTCCTAAATCAGATGAACCAAAATTTGTTTCTTTAGCTAAGATTTCTTCTAGTAGTGTTTGTGTTAGTTTTTCTTTATTAATAAAAAAGTTTAAATAAGCTGCTTTATTTTCTATTTTTTCAAAATTTTCATCATGTGATAGTTTACTAGCTAACTCTTCAGCAATAATATTAGGAGCCTTTCTATAGGTTTTAGCTAAGGAAAATACTGGGAAAGCATAATCTCCCATATCAT
>CAZAGS010000084.1:0-7091 GCA_964484955.1 uncultured Tissierellaceae bacterium | reverse complement strand
TGAGAGTTTTAACCAGTTATTATGTGGAGTCAGTAGAGAAGGTTAAGGGACTGTAGGCAATTCACAGTTCACAATGCACAATGCACAATTAAAATCTAAAGATTAAAGTCAAAAGAGTAGATTCTTACGCTTTGACGCAGTCTCACATCACAATTCTGTTAACTCGTTGACACTCGTTCAGAATTGGAGTTGGTTGCGAATGACCTACCATCGATTTGTAAGAAACCACAAATCGGGTTAGGGCATCTTTAGAATGACAGCGTGCTTGTATTGACAATTATATATTTATATCATATAATGAATATAGTAATATATCTTCAGGGGGAGGTGCAAGTCCTCACCGGCGGTAAAGCCCGCGAGCCGAGTAATCGGTTGACTTGGATAGTTTCCAAGGCCGACAGTATAGTCTGGATGAAAGAAGATGTAGTAGACCTAGTCTATTTTTGTACCCCGAAGAGTTTAACTTCGGGGTATTTTTGTATCCCTGAAGCAATAAAAGGAGGGATTGTTTGTGTATAGTTTAAGGAAAGAAAATTGGTCCACAAAGGTTATGGTGAAGATTTCATCATTAGCAGTAATTTCTATGATTCTTATGTTTCTAGATTTATCAGTATGGTTTGCACCACCGTTTTTAAAGTTGGACTTAGCAGATTTACCAGCACTAATAGGAGCCTTTGCAATGGGTCCAATGGCTGGAGTTATAGTACAACTAGTAAAAAATCTATTAAGTTTATTAGTAGAGGGTTCTACTACTGGTGGAGTTGGAGAAATATCTAACTTTATAGTAGGAAGTGCATTTGTATATACTGCTGGATTCTTTTATTATCGAGACAAGAATTTTAAAACTGCTATAGTTGGTTCAATAGCAGGAGTAATTGCAATGACTCTAGTAGCCTCTATAAGCAATTATTTTGTAGTATTCCCATTGTATGCAAAGGTATATGGTATGCCAATGGAAGCACTAATAAACATGGGAACAGTTTTAAACAAAAATATAGTCGACTTAAAAACTATGATAATATTTGCTATAGTACCCTTTAATATATTAAAAGGGTCAATAGTAGCCTTAGTATCTATATTAATATATAAAAGAGTATCACCGATACTGCATAAATAAATGCACAGTGCACAATGCACAATGCACAATTAGAGTCAAAAGATAGGATTCCTCACGCTACGCTCAGGATGACATTTCGTCATTCCGAGCATGCGAGGAATCTTATCTTTTGACTTTTATTTTTGTTATATCCTTTAATTGTGCTCTGTGCATTGTGCTTTGTGAATTATCTTTTGTGAATTATCTTTTGTCAATTGTTTTAATCTCTGTTATAATTAAATATTAGTAATATATTTGAAAGGTTGAGTATAGTGGAGATAAGATTGGGTAATTTAGAGGATACTGAAGAGTTTGGTATAAAACTGGGGAAATTTTTAAAGTCTGGTGATATATTATGCCTGAATGGTGATTTAGGGGCTGGAAAGACTACCTTGACCAAATCCATAGGATTGGGTTTAGATGTAAATGACTATATTACTAGTCCAACTTTTACACTGATTAATGAATACAATGGAAGAATTCCCTTGTATCATTTTGACGTATATAGATTAGAAAATGCTCATGAAATAGATGATTTAGGGTTTGATGATTACTTTTATGGTAATGGGGTTTCTATTATAGAATGGGCAGAAAAAATTGAAAATACATTACCAAAAGATAGAATGGTAATTAACATAAGACGAGGCAATAATGATAATGAAAGAATATTAGAAATCGATGGATTTGGGAATAGATATAATGAGCTAATTAAGGAGTTGGATACAGATTGAAAATCTTAGGAATAGATACTTCTACAAAAATAGCAACCATTGCAGTTATAGATGAAGAAAAGGTATTAGGGGAATATACATTAAGCCAAGAGATGAGCCATTCTGAAAACTTAATACCAATGGTAAAGGAATTATTGAATAATTTACATTTAAAGATTGAAGATATAGATTTATATGGAGTAGCCATAGGTCCTGGAAGTTTTACAGGACTTAGAATAGGTGTAGCTGCTGTAAAATCCTTTGCTCATTTATTCAAAAAACCTATTGTTGGAGTTTCTACATTAGAAGCTATGGCGTATAATTTGCCACATAATAGCATCGTAGTACCAATGATTGATGCAAGACGTGATAGGGTTTACACTGGGGTGTTTAGTTGGAAAGATGGCAGTTTAAAAACTCTTAAAGCAGATGATGTAGTAGAGATGGAAGACCTATTAGACCAACTGAAATCCTATGATAGTATAGTGGTAAATGGAGATGGGTCCATACTCCATAAAGATAGATTAATAAATACATTAAAAGATGTAAAATTTTCTACTAAAAGTCAAAATATATGTAAGGCAACTAGTGTGTGCGAACTTGCCTTATTAAAATATAACAAAGGCCAAGTAGATGATTATTATACATTGGCTCCTGATTATCTAAGGGAAACTCAAGCTCAAAGAGAGTTAAATGAAAGGAAGTAGCATTATGGACATAATTACTAGATCCATGGAAGTAAGGGATTTGGATCAGATAATGATAATTGAATTGGAGAGTTTTACAACTCCCTGGTCCAAAGAATCATTTAGAGTAGAAATTGAAGAAAATATATTAGCAAAATACTTTATAGCTGAAATAGATGGTAAGGTTGTTGGATACGGTGGTATATGGCTTATATTAGATGAGGGACATATTACCAATATTGCTGTAAGTAAAGAATATAGAGGGCTAGGTGTAGGTAACAGACTTGTTGAGGCATTAATAATACATTGTAGAGAAAATGATATTAGAAATATGACATTGGAAGTCAGAGAATCTAATCTTGTAGCTCAAAATCTTTACAAGAAATATGGATTTTTAGAATATGGTATTAGGCCAAATTACTATGCAGATGATCATGAAGATGCTCTTATTATGTGGAAAATTATAGAAGAAGGTGAAGATTTTGTTAACATTAGCAATAGAAACATCCTGTGATGAAACTTCTTGTGCGGTTGTAAAAGACGGTAGAGAGGTATTGTCTAATATTATATCCTCACAAATTGAGATTCATAGAAGATTTGGTGGAGTAGTGCCAGAAATAGCTTCAAGAAAACATATTGAAAGTATTAATAATATAATACAAGAAGCCTTAGATACAGCAGGGGTAGGCTTTTCTGATATAGATTTAATAGGGGTTACTAGAGGACCAGGGTTGGTTGGAGCATTATTAGTAGGTATATCTGCTGCCAAAGCCTTAGCCTATGGACTAGATATACCTATTGTAGGAGTAAATCATATAGAAGGCCATATCTGCGCTAACTATATTGAACATAAAGATTTAGAACCACCTTTTACTTGCCTTGTTGTCTCTGGTGGCCATAGCTATTTGCTACAAGCCAATGGATATAATGATTATGAATTAATTGGTAGAACCCGTGATGATGCAGCAGGGGAGGCTTTTGACAAAGTAGCCAGATCTTTAGGATTACCCTATCCAGGTGGGCCCTTTATAGATAAATTAGCTATGGAAGGGAATAGCCAAGCTATAGATTTTCCAAGAGTATTTTTAGATAACAAGTCCTATGACTTTAGTTTTAGTGGACTAAAGACGGCAGTGCTTAATTATATTCATAATGCTACGCAAAAAGGTGAAGAAATAGTAGTAGCTGATGTAGCAGCTAGTTTTCAAAAGGCTGTATTAGATGTGTTAGTAGAAAAGACCTTTAGATTAGCTAAGGAAAGAAAATCAAATAAAATAGTTTTAGCAGGTGGGGTTGCTTCTAATAAAGGATTAAGAGAAATGATGAAAGAAAGAGGAATAAAGGAGAATATCTCTATTTATTATCCTAGTTCTATACTTTGTACTGACAATGCTGCCATGATAGGTTCAGCGGCTTATTTTAATTATATCAATGGAATAGAGTCTGATTTAGGTTTTAAGGTAATGCCAAATCTAGGATTGGAATAATATAGAATCGACAAAATAACACACAACTTGTCCACAGGTTTCAGAAGTTATTAAATTCAAAACCTGTGGATAATGTGGGAAAGAAAGATGAAAACCATATAATCAAGGCCTAAACTTGGGGATAAGCTTGTGGGCAATGTGGATAAGTTGTTAATGACTTGGGAATATCTATTCAGTTAATTCTATCCACTTATTATAGGAATTATCTAATTTAACTTGTATTTCCTCTCTTTTTCGTGTTAAATCTACAATATCTGCAGGCTTATCATATAGCTTTGGATCGGAAAATTCTTCATCTAATTCTTCTAATTGCTTTTCAAATTGGTGGATTTCTTCCTCTAAAAGTAAAATTTCTTTTCTACGATTTCTTTCTTCCACAAGCATTTGTTTTTCTCTTTTCTTTTCAAGTCTTAACTGTGTTTTAGTCTTTTCTTCATTGTAATCTTCATCATGATAAACAGGTTCATTTTTCTTTTCTAAATAATAGTCATAATTTCCTACATATTCATTTATTCCATCACTAGTTAATTCTAAAATTTTATTTGTAACCCTATTTAAAAAGTATCTATCATGAGAAATAACAAAAACTGTTCCCTCATAGTCTAATAGGGCATCCTCTAAAATTTCTTTAGAGTCTATATCTAAATGATTAGTAGGCTCGTCCATAAGTAAAAAATTAGCTTTAGAAAGCATTAATTTTAAAAGTGATATTCTACCTTTTTCCCCTCCACTTAAATCGGAAATCTCTTTAAAGATATCATCCCCAACAAACAAGAACTGGCTTAGGACTGTTCTAATATCATGATGGTCCAAATTAGTATTGTCATCCCATATTTCATCAATAACTGTTTTCTCCAAATTAAGTTTGTCCATTTCTTGGTCAAAATAACCTGGCATTACATGATGGCCTAATTCTATTAATCCATCATCCTTTTGTAATTGGCCTAATATTATTTTAAAAAGAGTAGTCTTTCCAATACCATTAGCGCCTATAAGTCCAACTCTTTCCCCTCTATATACATTAAAGCTAATATCATTTAGTAGGTCTAAGTCACCAAAACTTTTATTTACATCTTCTACTCTTAGAACATCTCTACCAGATTTTATCTTAGGTTGGAATTTAATCTTAGTAGTTTTTGTAGAAGATAATTTATCTATGACTTTCATTTTGCTTAATAATTTTTGTCTGCTTTGGGCCTGTTTAATATATCTAGAACCACCATAATTCATAAATCTGGCTATAATTTCTTCCTGTCTTTTTATTTCCTTTTGCTGGTCCTCATATTGTCTTCTAAGGATATCTAAATCCTTCTTTCTTTGAGCCATAAAGCGGGTGTAATCCGTATTATAGATATGCAAGATTGTATTTTCCATATAAAATATTCTGTTGATTACATTATCTAAAAAGTATCTGTCGTGAGATATTATTAGTGCGGCACCCTTATAGTCTCTTAAGTACTTTTCTAACCAATCTATAGCTTCTATATCTAAATGGTTAGTAGGCTCATCTAACAAGAGAACATCTGGTTTTTGAAGTAGAAGTTTAGCCAAAGATAGCCTAGATTTCTGGCCACCACTAAGTAAATTTACTTCCTTATCTAGATCATAATCAAAAAATCCTAAGCCCTTTAAGACACCTCTAATTTCTGACTTATATCCATATCCATTCAATGACAGGAACAATTCGGATAAGTGACCATATTGATCCATTAAGGCTGTTAAATCCTGAGATTCTCCTTTACTAGCTTCATGGGAAATGCTCTCTTCTAGTTTTCGTATATCTTCTTCCATAACTATTAAGTCGTGAAATACTTCTAAACATTCATCATATACTGATTTAGAACTTTCAATACTTGTATGTTGTTCTAGATATCCTATTTTTAGATCTTTTTGTATATAAATTTCTCCAGAATCCTTGCTTAGATTTCCTGCTAATATATTAAAAAGGGTTGTTTTACCTGATCCATTTAACCCTATAACTCCAATTTTATCTCCATCTTCAACTGAAAAGCTGATTTTATCTAAAATTTTATCTACAATATAAGTTTTACATATATTACTACATGATAGTACTGGCATAATTTTTTCCTCCATTGTTATACTAATACTATTGTATCAAAAAAGATACTCCATTAAAAGTATGGAGTATCTAAGATTTTAAGTCTAATTCCATGGCCATAGAGGAAAGTGTTTTGTCTATTAGGTCTAATTCACACTTTCTATCTCTTGAATAGTGGATACATTTGGTGCAGCTGTCATATCGTTCTTCAAAGCTACTTTTTAATTCACCTGATGATTCCTCGCTATCATTAAGGTATTCGTCACAGTATAGGGCAACTTTTCTTAACTGTTCTAAGCTAGCCATAAAACATCTCCTTTCTTTATATTATTGTGCCAAATATTATAAAGAATATTCAAACTGTATAAAATTGACAAGGATATAACGATGATGTTATAATTAAAGATAATATTAATTAGGTGGTGGAATATTAATGGATAAAGATGTTCAAGTATCAATAACTGTCATAAAAAGATTACCTAAATATTATAGATATCTTGGTGATCTGTTAAATAAGGGTATAAATAGAATTTCTTCTCAGGAGTTAAGTAATTTGACCGGATTTACTGCTTCTCAAATCAGACAAGATTTAAATAACTTTGGAGGCTTTGGTCAACAAGGTTATGGCTATAATGTTGAAGAATTGCAAAAACAATTAGGAAAAATACTAGGTTTAGATAAAGAATATAAAGTTGTTATTGTTGGAGCAGGAAATATAGGATATGCAATTGCATATTATAGAGGATTCAGAGATTCAGGATTTGATACAGTAGCAATATTCGATGACAATCCAAAACGAATAGGGACTAAATATAAAGAAACAGAAGTTAAAGATGTAAAAGACCTAGAAGAATACTTAAAAAACAATAAAGTAGATATCGGTGTAATAACTACCCATAAGGATATGGCCCAAAAAACCGCAGATATGTTTGTAGCTGGAGGAGTAAAAGGAATCTGGAACTTTGCCACAGTAGATTTAGTTTTACCAGAGGATGTAATACTTGAAAATGTTAGATTAACTGAAAGTTTATTTACCTTATCATATTTTTTAAA
>CAZAGS010000083.1:0-7176 GCA_964484955.1 uncultured Tissierellaceae bacterium | reverse complement strand
AACTTTGTAACATATAGTATTATTGCGGCTACTAGAAATCCAGCTATTCCTTTTCCGAATGGTGAAGCATCTACTCCTGTAAATCTTTGTACTAAATAGTCTAATACTCCAATTACAACAGCTGCAAGTAATAGGCTTCCCAGTCCATTAACACTAAAACCTGGTGTTAAAAATGCTGCTACAGCTATTACTATTGATGTTATTAAGACTCTTAACAACATTTCACCAATAGAAAAGTGATTGTCTCTGTCTCTGTTATTGTCTCTGGATCTATTTTTATCATTGTTATCCATTGTATCGCCTCCTGTTTTATTTATCTCCATTTATAAAGTTTTTTATACAAGACTATATATTTTTTTAATTATTATGATATAATACTAATGGTATGGGTATAAAATTTATGATATTATTAATCATAAGAAATATAAGGAGGTAAAATACATGGAAGTTAAAAAAGATATGCTTATTGGCGAACTTATCAGGAAGAAACCTGAAGCTATAGAAATATTAATGCAATTTGGCATGGGTTGTGTAGGTTGTCCTTCAAGCCAAATGGAAAGTCTTGAAGAAGCTGCAATGGTTCATGGCTTAAAACTAGATACATTAATGGAAGCATTAAATAAATAAATCATAAAAAAATGGAAGAGATCACTCTCTTCCATTTTTTATGCTCTTATTTTCTTTTATCAAGTATTGTTTCTAATCTATCCTTATCAAATCCTACTATTTGCTCTCCATCAATAACTAAAACAGGTACACCCATATGTCCCATTTTCATTAATTCTGCTCTGGCATCTTTATCTGTTTGTACATTTTTCTCCACATAAGCTAGGCCTTTTTCCTCTAGATAATTTTTAGCTAGTGTACAATATGGACAAGTATTACTTGAAAAAACTATTATTTCACTCACAATAAAACCTCCTTTTAATTTAAGTACATTATCCTAATATAGGTATCTTCATTATTCATATCTCAAGTTTAATAATACCCAAATAATTCTTAATTAATCATATTATTTGTGCTTTGCATGGTTTATGCCCTCTGCTAGTATCCTTAGTACGTGGTCATCGTCAAGTGAGTATATGACTAGTTTTCCTTCTCTTTTAAATTTTACAATTCTCAAGTCTCTTAGGATTTTTAATTGGTGTGATATGGAGGATTGGGTCATGTCCAACAATGTTGCTATGTCACATACACATAGGGGAGAGATAGATAAGGAATATATAATCCTTAATCTAGTAGGATCTCCCATAGCCTTAAATATTCCAGATAGGGTGGATATATATTGTTCTATTTCAAAACTATCCTTTATATTTTCTAATTCCTTACTATCAATTGAATGTCCAGAACAAGGAAGTTTGTCTTTTGTATTTTTCATCTCTATTTCACTCCTAGTCTTAATCTACTGGTATCATTGGGTTAATTGGATATATTACTCTTCCTGTAAGTGGGTCTATATATAGTAACCAATATCCTCCATTGTCCTTGTCTTCGTACCAAGTATTAAAACCTGTAAGTCCTTTTTGAGGATGGTTTTCACTAATAAATTTTCCTGGTATACCATATACATAAAATTTAACTTCATCTTTAAAATTATATAATCCAAATATATAATGTTTGTGTTTTCTCATGAGTTCATTTGCTGTTATTGAATTTTCGATAATTGGATACTTGTGATTTCCTCCAGTCACATAAGAAAAATAAGGTAGAAATCCATTTTCTTCATTTGGATCATCTGTATTTATCTTCCACCAATTATAACCCTTTAAATTAGTCTTAAAAGGTTCGATATAAGGAAAATATCTTAATATCTTCATTATATACTCTGTAGTTTGATTTTTCTGGATTATTTTATTTTTGTTTTGAAATTGATCATAGTCTACTTCTTCTACAATTGCTTCTATATATTCTTCTTGTTCTGTGTCCATTGTACCACTTTGCTTGTCTTGGAACAAATCTTCAAGAGCTGATATGAAAATTTCTTCAATACTTGGCTCTGCTACTAGCTCTTCTGATTCCTCATCAAGTGGTTGGAATAATTCTTTCCAGATTAGTGGTTGGTCTTCTGTGGCTTCTTCAATTTCCTCTTCAATTAATTGTTCTAATTCTATTGCTTCTACTTCTGTATAATCCTCTATTATGTCTTCTATCGTTTCTATATAATCTACTTCTTCTACTTCTTCTACTTCTTCTATTTCTTCTACTTCCTCCAATTCTATAATTTCTTCTAACTCTTCTAACTCTTCAACTACTTGGTCAAATACTTCATCAAATTCCTCTAACTGGTCTTGTTCATTAAAATCTTCTTCTATTTCTGTTTGTATTTCTTCATGGACAAGTTCTATGGCTTTTAATTCTCTTTTACCCTGCAAGATTTCTAAATAATTTTCTATGCTATTATCTGATTTGTTAAAGTAGCCTCCTAATAGCACCTCATCTTCATCAACTATTAAGATTCCATTTATCATCTCTAAAGAAAATCCCATTTCTTCTAGATCCTTAACTCCAAAGTAAAACTCTTGAGAACCTTTCTGATTTTCTTCTACATAAATCTTGCCTAAGTTATAATTATTTCTAGAAGTAACCAGTAAAACATCATAATAATTATTAGCTTGTGCATTTTCAAGATTTAAAGATATAAATGCTCTTAATCCTTTTAGCTCCAATTTTCCATGGCCTTTTGGATTAAGTTCTGCCATAGTGGAATAGTCTTGTCTCAGTATGATAAACTTCCTAGCATACCCTAAGTTTTTAGACATAAAAAAACCCCCTTATTAAACCTTAGTTAATTATATGTTTAAAGGAGGTAAAATTGCACTAATCTTGATAAATTCTTCTACAGATAAATTTTCTGCTCTTTCTTCTAGCCTAATATCAGCTTTTAGCAGGTATTCTTTAAACAATTCTCTTTCTAAATCAAAGCCATAAGTGGATAAGGCATTAAATATTGTCTTTCTTCTTTTAGAAAAGGCGGCTTTTACCACATTAAAGAATTGGACTGTGTCTATATCTGGTAATTCTTTTTTCATTTGCAGTTTAATTACAGCAGAATCTATTTTTGGTTGGGGCATAAATACTGTTTTTGGAACTCTAACTACAATTTCAGGTGTAGTGTAAAAATTTACAAAGACTGATAGGGATCCATAGGTTTTACTTCCAGGTCCTGCAGCCATTCTTTCTGCCACTTCTTTTTGAACCATTACTATTATTGAATCAATATTTGCCTGACTTTCGATTAATTTTCCTATAATTGGTGTGGTTACATAATATGGAAGATTGGCTACTACTTTAACAGGTCCACCATTTAACTTTTCCTGGATTAGTTTATCTATATCAATCTCCAAAATATCACCAGATATTATTTCAACATTATGATATTTTCCTATAGTTTCATCTAATATAGGCAGCAAGGATTTATCTATTTCTACAGCTACCACTTTCTTTGCGTTTAAAGCCAATTCCTCTGTTAGTGTTCCCATTCCAGGCCCAATTTCTAATACATAGTCTTCTGAGCTTATATTTGCTTGGGAAACAATCTTTCTTACTATATTTCCATCGATTAAAAAGTTTTGTCCCAGGCTTTTAGAAAAGGAAAATCCATAAGATGATAGTAATTCTTTAACATATTTTGGAGAATAAAGTCTTTGATTATCCATTTTGTTTTTCCATCCTCTCAACAGCTTTAATAAACTCTTCCTTAGAAACTCCAAAATTATTTAATCTATTTAAAAACTGTTTGCTATTAGCATATCCAATTCCTAATATATCTCCCAGCTTATCCCTTCTATCTCTAGCATCAGGAGTTCCAGAAAGTCCAAGTAAGATTAAATCTTCTTTTGTAAAGAGAATTTCCTTTTTTACATTATGGGGTCGAGCCTTATTAATAGCTTCAATTATATCTTCACTTGTGGCGTTTTCAACACCTATATCGTCTTTCTTTAAAGCCTTTCCTTGAGCAAGAAATGCATGCTTGCAATTTGGTATTTTAGAACTTAAATCCTTCCTAATTTGCTCTCCAGCATAATCCGGATCTGTGAGAATAATTATCCCTCTTCTTTCTGCAATACTCTTCAATGTATTTACCAATTCCTTTTTATAGCCAAAACCATGAGTAGCAATAACCTCCGCATCCACAGCAGCCTTAACAGCAGTTATATCATCTCGCCCTTCTACAACTATTACTTCTTTTATCATAAAAACAACTCCTTGGGGATAGTGAATAACTAATAGTGAATAGTGAATAGTTAAAAGATTAAAGACCAAAGATTAAATATCGGACCGTCGAGGACGTCGTTCCCTACTCTTGACCCTATCTTTGACCTTATTCACTATTCACTCTTCACTATTCACTAATATTAAACAATCTCTTCGCATTCTCATTAGTAGCCTTTACTAGCTCTTTATAAGTAATTCCTTTAATTTCTGCTATCTTTTCTGCTACGTACTTTACGTAGACTGGTTCGTTTCTCTTGCCTCTATATGGTTCTGGGGTTAGGTAGGGGCAGTCGGTTTCTATTAATAATTTGTCTAGTGGTACAGCCTCTGCTACCTCTCTAACCACCCTAGCGTTTTTAAAGGTCACAGGACCTCCTAGGGAGATGTAGAAACCCATGTCAATATATCTGGCTGCCATTTCTACGCTGCCTGAATAACAATGCATTACACCCCTTACAGTGCCATCTTGATTATTTTTCAATATGTCGTAGGTTTCTTGGGATGCATCTCTAGTGTGAATTATTACTGGTAGGTCTAGCTCTTTGGCTAATTTTAGCTGTTCTATAAACCACTTTCTCTGTATGTCTCTAGGACTATTATCATAATAAAAATCTAGGCCAATTTCCCCTATGGCTACAACCTTTTCATTTTCCGCTAATTCCTTTATCATTTCCATTACCATAGTATTTACTTCTTTGGCTGAGTGAGGGTGAACCCCTACTGCTGCATATATATTTTCATACTTATTAGCTAAATCTACTGAGGCAGCACTAGTCTTTAAGTCTGCCCCAATATTTATAACTAATTCTATATTATTATTTTTTAAATTATTAATAATCATTTCTCTATCGTCATCAAATCTTCTATCATCTAAATGTGCATGACTATCTATTAGCATAAATTTGCCTCCTAGGAAATTCTAGCTCCCTCTTGAATATCTTCTAAGGTAGATAGTAAGGAAAGATTACCTTCACTGTCTTCCGCTGCTAGTACCATACCTTTAGATTCTATTCCTCTTAGTTTTACTGGTTTTAAATTTGTAATAACTACAACTTTTTTACCAATTAATCCCTCTGCTGTGTACCATTGTTTTATTCCTGATACTACAGTCCTAGTTTCTTCCCCTAACTGTAAGGTAAGTACCAATAATTTATCTGCCTTAGGGTGGTTTTCACAGTTTATTACTTTTGCTACTTTTAATTTTACTTTATCAAAATCATCTATACTTATTAATTGCTCTTCTACTTCTACTTCTTCTACTAGCTTTTCTTCCATCTTTTTTCCCCCATCTTTTGAGTTTCTAGAAAGGATTAATCTTTCGTTGGCTTCATTTAGTTTTACTAATTCTTCTTCTATATCAAGTCTGGGGAATATAATTCCACCCTTATTTACTCTGGTAGCCTCTTTTAATCCGCCCCATATTTTTGAATCTTCCCAAGTACATTCATCTACTATTCCTAATTGTTTACGGATTTCAACAGAAGTCTTCTCCATATAAGGTTTAATTAATATGGATATTATTCGCAAGGATTCTGAAAGATTATATAGGACTGTATTTAGTCTAGATTTATCTTCATCCTTTGCCAATACCCAAGGCATAGTTTCATCTACATATTTATTTGTTCTTCTAATTAATTTCCAAATCTCTTCTATTGCATTAGAAAAGTTTAATCGGTCCATATTTGCTTCTACTTTATCAGCTACAGATATAGCAAGAGATTTTAATGACTGGTCAAATTCTCCCTCTATATTAGTATTTGTTATTATACCATCATTATATTTTTCTACCATACTTACAGTTCTACTTACTAAGTTTCCAAGGTCATTAGCTAAGTCTGAATTTAGTCTTTGTAAAAACTTTTCCCTAGTAAATGAACCATCCTGACCAAAGGAGAATTCTCTTAGTAAAAAGTATTTAAATGCATCTATACCATATAGTTCTATAATAGGTTCAGGATAAATTACATTGCCTTTAGATTTCGACATTTTATCATCTTCAAATAATATCCACCCATGTCCAAATACTTTCTTTGGTAAGTCCATATCTAAAGCCATAAGTAGAGCAGGCCAAATAATAGTATGGAATCTCATTATTTCTTTTCCTACTAAATGAACATCTGCCGGCCAATATTTTTTGAAGTTTTCATCATTTTCTGTACCATATCCTAAGGCTGTTAAATAACAAGATAAGGCATCTATCCAAACATATATAACATGTTCAGGATCAAATGGTACTTTTACTCCCCAATCAAAACTTGTTCTGGAAACACATAGGTCATCTAATCCATCTTTTAGGAAGTTATTTACCATTTCATTTTTTCTTGACTCAGGTTGTATGAATTCTGGATTTTCTTCATAGTGTTTTAATAACTTATCCCTATATTGAGATAATTTAAAGAAATAGGCTTCTTCTTCTGCAATATGAGTTGGCCTACCACAATCCGGACAATTTCCATCATTTAGTTGTGCTTCACTCCAAAAGGATTCACAAGGTGTACAATAAGGTCCCTCATACTTGGATTTATATATTTCACCTTTTTCAAATAGTTTAGTAAATATATCTCCTATTGCCTTTTCATGGTGAGGGTCTGTAGTTCTTATAAATTCATCATAGTCAATTTCCAACATATTCCATAAAACTTTAATATTTGCAACGATTTTATCTACATATTCTTTTGGTGTCATATTATTTTCTAATGCCTTTTCTTCAATCTTTTGTCCATGCTCATCTGAGCCTGTAACAAAAAATACATCATAGCCTAATAACTTTTTAAATCGTTTAAGTGAATCTGCAGCCACAGTAGTATAAGTGTGGCCAATGTGTAAGTTATCGCTAGGATAATAGATAGGGGTAGTAATGTAATAGTTTTTCATCTAATCCCTCCACAATTTAAATTGAATTTAAAAAATCCTTCATCTCTGTGAGACGAAGGATAAGATTTTCGGTACACTTCATCCATC
>CAZAGS010000082.1:0-7248 GCA_964484955.1 uncultured Tissierellaceae bacterium | reverse complement strand
TCAAAAGTCTGGATTAGATTTAAAAAATCCAATAAACTCACTCTCCTTTCCTATATTTCTAATTATACCTTTATAAGTAATTTCTAACAAGAAATTTCTTTTATATATTTAATCATTAAATGGTTACACTAACATTAGAAAAATTTTTAAGGCTGGTGATAATTTGAAAAAGAAAAGAATCGTGCGCTATTTGTTAATTATGGGAATTACAATATCACTGTTTTTAGTTTATCAATTGATTTTCAACTCTAAATCAAATTTAAAGATGGGATTGGGTGATATTATTCCTATATGGGTTATAACCGGATGCTTGTTAGTTTATTATATTAAGATAAATTCATCACCGCAATTAGTACCCTCAATTATGATGCAAGAAAAAGATGCTAGTCGGGAAAGAGATAGACCAAACGTATCTTTTAAGGATGTAGCTGGTCTAGAAGAAATAAAGGAAGAATTAAATGAAACTATAGACTTTATCAACCACTCCTTTAAATATAAAAATATGGGTGCTAAAATCCCTAAAGGCATACTTTTTTATGGTCCCCCTGGAACTGGTAAAACACTATTAGCAAAAGCAGTAGCTGGAGAAACAAATTCCACCTTTCTATATGCCAGTGGCTCAGAGTTTGTAGAAAAATATGTAGGTGTTGGTGCAAAGAGAGTGCGTACCCTTTTTGAAAAAGCTAAAAAAGAAGCCCCTAGTATTATATTTATTGATGAAATCGATGCCATAGGGACTAAGAGAAATTCTGAATCAAATAATGAAAAGGACCAAACCCTAAATCAATTGCTTGTAGAATTAGATGGTTTCAACTCCTCAGAAACAGTAATTGTAATTGGAGCCACTAATAGATTGGATTTATTAGATGAAGCTCTCCTTAGACCCGGTAGATTTGACAGACATATTCATGTTGGAAATCCAAATGTTCATGCAAGAGAAAAGATATTAGAAGTCCATACAAATAATAAACCCTTAGACCCTTCTTGTAATATAAAAGAAATGGCAAAGAAGACCACTGGTCTTTCCGGCGCTCAATTAGCCAATATTGCCAACGAGGCTGCAATAATTGCGGTTAGAAACAATAAAACTATAATCTCTACCTTGGAATTTGATGCGGCTATAGAAAGAGTTTTGGCAGGCTTAGAAGTCAAACATTCTTCAGTATTGCTAAAAGAAAAGCGTATAGTATCTATACATGAATCTGGTCATGCTCTAGTATCAAAATTTTTGAATACTGATATAGTACAAAAAATTTCTATTGTGCCTAGAGGTCAGGCTTTAGGTTATGTCCTAAGATTTCCTGATGAAGAAAGGTACTTGTATACTGAACAAGATTTGTTTAATAGAATAACTTGTCTATTAGCAGGTAGAGCAGCTGAACAAATTGTATTTGGAGAAATAACTACAGGAGCAAAAGATGATTTAAATAAATCAACTGATATAGCCCGAGAAATGGTATGTAGTTATGGAATGAGTACAATGGGCACTTTAAATTTGGATGAAGTATATATAAGGTATAATTATGATAGAGTTCGACTAGAAATAAAAGAAATAACTGATAGGGCATATGAAGAAGCTTTAAGAATAATAGGTGAAAACATAGAAATGCTACACCATATATCCTTAACCCTAATGGAAAATGAAACTATAGATAGTAAAGAGTTAGATAGCATATTTGAGATTTATAATAGGGCAGGTTTGGCAACATAAAAAAGGAAGAGATATCTCTTCCTTTTTTATTATTTTTTTTCTTTTATTTCAGTTTTTAAGCCTTTTATGAATTCTCCTACTGGAACTTGGCCAGCATCACCTAGTTCTCTTGATCTTACTGATACTAATTTTTCTTCAACTTCCTTTTCACCAACAATTAGCATATAAGGAATTTGTTGAAGTTGTGCTTCCCTTATTTTATATCCTATTTTTTCTGATCTAGAATCTAGTTCTACTCTTATACCTTCATCTATCATTTGGTCTTTAATATCATTTGCGTAGTCGTTAAATTTATCTGAAATTGGTAGTATTATAGCTTGAACTGGAGCTATCCAAGCAGGGAATCTACCTGCATAATGCTCTATTAAAATCCCCATAAATCTTTCTATACTTCCTAATATTGTTCTGTGAATCATTACAGGTCTTTTCTTTTCGTTATCACTTGCTACATAGGTTAGGTCAAATCTCTCCGGCATTTGGAAATCTAATTGAATAGTACCACATTGCCAAGTTCTACCTATAGCGTCTTCTAAGTGAAAGTCTATCTTAGGACCATAGAAGGCACCATCCCCTTCATTTAATATATACTTAATTCCCTTGTCTTCAAGAGCTTCCCTTAAGCTATTAGTAGCTATTTCCCACTGTTCTTCAGTTCCCATAGAGTTCTCAGGTCTTGTTGATAGTTCTATATGGTATTTAAAACCAAAGACATTATATATATAATCTGCCAAATCTATAGTTTTAATTAATTCTTCTTTTATTTGAGATGGTAGCATAAACAAATGGGCATCATCTTGCGTAAAGCTTCTAACTCTCATTAAACCATGTAAGGCACCGGATAACTCATGTCTATGAACCAATCCTAGCTCTCCCATTCTTAATGGAAAGTCTTTATAGCTGTACATCTTTGATTTATATACTAAGATTGAACCAGGACAATTCATTGGTTTGATTGCATAATCATTATCATCAATATTTGTAAAATACATATTTTCTTTATAGTGATCCCAATGTCCTGATTGGTGCCATAGAGCTTCGTTTAATATAAGAGGAGTCTTTATCTCACCATAACCTCTTTTTTCATGCTCTGCCCTCCAAAAGTTCTCTAATATATTTCTAATAACCATTCCCTTTTGGTGGAAGAATGGAAAGCCAGGTCCTTCTTCATGCATACTAAATAAATCTAATTCCCTACCTAATTTTCTATGATCTCTTTTCCTAGCTTCTTCTAATCTATCAAGATATTCTACTAAGTCCTTTTTCTTTTCATAAGTTGTGCCATAAATCCTTTGAAGCATTTTATTTTTTTCATCACCACGCCAATATGCTCCTGCTATACTAAGAAGCTTTACAGCTTTCACCTTAGATGTATCCATTAAGTGAGGCCCTGCACAAAGATCTGTAAATTCTCCTTGTTTATAGAAAGATATTACTTCATCTACAGGAAGGTTTTCTATTAAATCAACCTTATAGGGTTCATCATGCTCTTTAAAATAGGCAAGAGCTTCATCCCTTGGCATCTCAAATCTTTCCATAACTAATCCTTCTTTAACTATTTTAGCCATTTCTGCTTCAATTTTTTCTAAATCTTCAGGAGTAAATCTATGTTCAGTATCAAAATCATAGTAAAACCCATTATCAATTGCAGGTCCTATAGCAAATTTAACACCTGGAAAAAGTCTCATTACTGCGTTAGCCATAATATGAGCTGAGGTATGCCAGAATATTTGCTTACCTTCTTTGTCTTCAAATTTAAGAACTTTAAAATCAGAGTCCTCATTTATCTTCTCCTGCATACCCCTTATGTCACCGTTAACTAAGGCTCCCATTGCAACTCTAGCTAATCCTTCTGAAATATCCCTAGTAGCATCTAATACACTTATTCCCTTCTCATGCTCTTTTACTGATCCATCTGGTAGTGTTATTTTAATCATTTCCATTATAATCCTCCTCTTTTTATAAATAAAAAAACCTTTCACCCCTACAAAATAAATTGTAGGGACGAAAGGTTATATTCCGTGGTTCCACCCTAATTGGTTCTCAAATTAATAACGCTAATAGCGATAATCCTTATTAAGGATTTAGCTCGGGGCTAGTTTTCAATTATATAGTTCTTAAGAAAACTTCCAGCCTCGGTTTTCTCTCTCTGTAAGATTTGATATAATTTACTCTTCCCTTCTCTGCCTTTTATATTAAATTAGATTAATTCTACATGCTTTTATTGCTTTTGTCAATTGCTTATATATAATTATACCACTAAAAGATTATTTCAAACAATTTATTATTTCATTTAATGAAATACTCTTTTGTTCACCAGTAACCATATCTCTAAGGGAATATAAGCCAGTTTCAACTTCTTCGTTACCTATAACAATGGCATGAGGAATATTAAGTTTGTCTACATAATTAAACTTTCTGCCCATTTTCCCATCCTCGTAATATACTTGGGCAATAATCCCCTTTTCTCTCAGAGAATTAGCAACTTCTATTCCATATTCCATAAATCCATCCATTGGAATTATCATAGCATCGATAAATGAATTTTTTGTGCTTTTTATAATATTTCCTTCAGTTAATTGATAAAACAATCGTGTTAAACCTATTGAAATACCAACACCAGGTAGCTTTTGTTTTGTGTAGTGGCTAGCCAAGTCGTCGTATCTACCACCAGAACAAACGCTTCCAATACCTGGATAGTCATCAAGAAGTGTTTCATATACAGTACCAGTGTAATAATCTAGACCTCTAGCTACTGTTAAATCAACCACAAAGTTATCCTCAGGGACTCCAAATAATCTAATATATTTTACTACTTGCTCTAACTCCTCTATTCCTTCTACAAATACTTCATTCCTTATATTTAACTTTTTTAAACTAAGAATCTTCTCATCATTATTCCCGTCAATCTTAATAAATTCTATAATTTTATCTATACTTTCATCAGGAATATTTAGTAGGGCAATTTCTTTTTTAACATTATCAATTCCTATCTTATCCAATTTATCAACAGCTCTAAGTACCATAGTAGAATCATCTATATTTAGGCTCTGGAAAAAACCCTTAAGTACTTTTCTATTATTGATTTTAATAGTAAATGATTCAAATCCTAAATCTTTAAAGGTTGAATAAATAACAGAAGGAATCTCTGCATCATTTATAATATTCAATTCTCCATTTCCTATTATATCAATATCACATTGATAGAACTCTCTAAATCTTCCTTTTTGATTTCTTTCCCCTCTATAAACCTTGCCAATATGGTATCTTTTAAAAGGAAAATTTAACTTGGAATAATATTGAGCCACATATCGTGCTAGGGGTACAGTTAAGTCGAACCTAAGGCTCATATCAGTATCACCTTTAACTACTTTATAAATTTGTTTCTCCGTTTCTCCTCCACCTTTTGCTAATAGTACTTCAGATTTTTCAATAGCAGGTGTATCAATAGGTAAAAATCCAAATTTTTCATAATTCTTTCTAATAGTATCTTTCATTTGATTAAATAAGATTTGATCTCCCGGTAGAAGTTCCATAAACCCTGGAAGAATTGAGGGTTTTACTATTCTTTGGTCCATAAAATTACCTCCAATATGTTCTTTATTATATAATACCACGTTTCTATTTAATTTCAAAATAAAAGAGTTGAATTTTCAACTCTTAATCACCATCATGGTTTTTCATCATATTAAACCTGCATACATTACATCCATAACAAAAGGATAAGCGATCCTTAAAAATCTTCTTTAAGACTATTAATAAATCCTCTTCTTTATCATTTTCAATATGAAGTTTAATATGCTTCGGAGCCAGAACTATTAAAGAACTTACTAATATATCAGATTTGCTAACTTCATCAAAGTATATATCCTCTATGATTTCATTAATAGACTGACTTTCTATTTCATTATTATATGAGTCCATTAATTTAAAATCATCTTTTTCAATTATTACATTTACCATATCAATCATAGGGGTTTGGCCTTTAACATAATATTGGAGCATATCGATAAAATCATTGTACTCACTTTCCATTTCAATATCATCAATAACAAGTTCAATTGATTTATCTATAAGAAAATTAATCTTATGAGGTTTAAATCTTAAATATCCATCTATATTAAATATATTGTTTTCACGTAATGTGTCCATAATTTCTTTTCTTATTGCTAATTTTTCTCTTGAGCAATAGTTGTCCTCTTTAATTAATAGTATGACTCCATTTAGAATTTCTGCTTTTTCTTCTTTGCCTACACTTTTTAGAATCTTTACTAATCTTCTATTTATTAGTCTTTCACTATAAACCTTTAATATTATCTCTTCAATAAGTTTTGTTACTAAATCATATATATCTTTTACTTCATTAAATTTATAGTTTTCAGATTTAAAACTATATATTGAACTATCTTTAGTTTTATTGTTTTCTATAAAAATACTATCATTTAAAGAAGATTTATTAATAATTTCATTAATCTTTTTCCTAAAGCTATTTACTTCTAATGTGATGGGTCCCAATTAATTCCCCTCCCTCTTTAACTAGTATGCACTTATGAAATTGTCATATACCTATCTATATTTGTCATTTACTGTTAAGGCAAATAATTGTACCTAAATCAGTTATTTGCTCTTTTGAAAGATATATAATTTCTACTTGTTTTTCTTTTATAAATCTCTCTATTATAATTTTATCTGGGTGATCATTGATATGACCGGATAAGAATACAATATTTGGAGCAAAATTTCCTGTAGCTCCACCAAAAAATCCATACTTTTGCTTTTCTAATATAATATGACCAGGTCTTATTAAGAGTGCATCATATCCTAAGTCTAATAATTTTAAATAAATAGACTTATCTGCTGTTATTATACTATTTTGATTGATTACAGCCATGGAACATTTGCTATATCCTTGATTTATATTTATTAATTCTACATTTTCATTTTTTAAATATGATTTTATTATACTATCAGTATGTTGTAGTTTATGGAAAGCAAAATTATCAACTCTTCCTACATTATATGCAATATCCATAGGATATCTACTTTGCAGGTTAGTTTCACCTTTAATTAACTTTATACCCAGTCCTTTTAGTTTTTCATCATAGTAATCAAAAACTTCTGGTGATATTATTAATGTATCTTCATTAACTGGATGTATTACTATGTCAGGATGATACGAAATACTATCATCTACTGTTTTGCTTTTTATGGTTGGAATAATAGTTTTTACATTCAGTTTTTTTAAATTACTTATTATTTCCTTACTAACTTCACCGTGAATAATAACTATATCCGCAGTTTTTAAAGGTATAAAAGGATTCATTTGTATGCCTCTCTTTTCTAATATTGAAAAAAACCTTCTAACTAAGTTAGAAGGTTTTTAGTGTGGAGGCGGCACCCAGATTTGAACTGGGGGTAATGGTGTTGCAGACCACTGCCTTACCACTTGGCTATGCCGCCATTTAGAAATATAAACAAAATAATAATGGAGCGGAAGAAGAGATTCGAACTCTCGACCCTCGCCTTGGCAAGGCGATGCT
>CAZAGS010000081.1:0-7298 GCA_964484955.1 uncultured Tissierellaceae bacterium | reverse complement strand
ACTCTACTTTTGATGGGGTAGTATATGGAGAGGGAAAAGTTGGGGGTATAGTTGGGCATAATGCTGGGATAGTATTGCGGTGTTCCAATGACTCCAAAGTAAATACCACAGTAGAAGAACAAAAATTGGGTCTTAGTGACATTACATTGGATAATATAAAATTTTCTGATCTTATTCCAGATGCTACTGATATTGGGGGAATAGTAGGGTTAAATATAGGGATAATTCAAAGTTCTGAGAATCATGGCAAAGTTGGCTATCCCCATGTAGGCTATAATGTAGGTGGTATTGTAGGTAGACAAAGTGGATATGTTAGTAAATGTATCAATTACGGGAATGTCCAAGGGCGTAAAGAAGTAGCCGGTATAGTAGGACAAATAGAGCCACATGTTTCTACAATCATTGGCTCATCTAAATTAAAACAGCTACAAAAAGAATTAAATGCATTGGATTCTTCAATTACAAATGTGATAAAGGATACTAAAACTATTTCTGATATTACAACTGAAAACTTCTTATCCATACAGGAAAATATAGATAATAGTAAAAACCATGCCCAGTCCCTAATTGATCAAACTGAATCTATGATAAATATAGATATAGAAGAAATCAATAAGATTAGTGTAATAGGGGTAGAGGCTTTGGATAGATTAATTCCTATTACTGAAAACCTTGCAAAAGCCATTGAAACAATGGAAGATGCAATATATCCAATGAAGAAAGCAATGCAATATCTATCTAAGATTATGAAAGAGTCAGCCTATCTAAGTAGAAGGCTTAAGGGACTACCTGAATCATTAGAGGATTCTATTGATGAGATGTCTCTAGTGGAGGAAAAACTAACTAAGTCACTTAATGATATCTTGAAAGTTATAGAATTATTACAAGAGGAAAAAATAGATGGAATCGTGCCCTTGCTTCAGTCTGCATTTGCTAATCTTGAATCTGCTGGAAGTAGTTTAGAGCAAGTTTTTATCAAATCAAAACCATTCTTTGATGATATCGAAGATATAATAAAATCTATGGATGATACAAGTAAATATATGACTTATGTTATTGATTATATGCTTGAAGCTATGGAAGCTATGGAATTTGTCATGGAAGATATGGAGCCTATTATAGAAGGGTTCACAGATCTTTTAAAATATTTAGTTGAAGAAGTAGATTTAAAATTTGAAACATCAGATGATGTTTATCAAAAGACAAAAGAAGACCTATTTGGGTCAATAAGTGACGTGTCGTCATCCATAACAGGATTAGTTAGAGATATAAATCGTGAAGGAAATAATATGATGGATGATATGCAAGCTGTCAATGACCAACTTTTCAAAGTAATGAATGTGATGATCAATATGATAGAAGAAATAAGCAGTGGAGATGCCCTTGAAGAGGAAATTGTAAAGGATGTGTCTCGTGAAGATATAGAGAAGAAAACTGAAGGCAAGGTCTCAGATTGCAAGAATTTAGGCATTATAGAAGGGGATTTAAATGTAGGTGGAATTGCAGGGGGGATGTCAATTGAACTATTTGACCCTGAAAAGGATCTGAATCTAAAAGGTAAAATCTCTTATAACACTGTATTTGAGACTCGTGCCATTATTTTGAGGTGTGAAAATACAGGTAAGGTAATTGGCAAGAAAAATGCTATTGGTGGTATAGTTGGAAGTATGGATTTAGGATATATTCAGGACTGTATAGTTTCAAGTTCAGTTGAAAGTATTGATGGAAACTATGTTGGAGGTATTGCCGGTAAATCAGATGGACCAATAGCCTCTAGTTATGCAAGAGCTAGCTTAGCTGGTGGCAATTATATAGGTGGTATATCAGGTCTAGCAAAAGAAATTAGTGATTCTTATAGTCTAGTAAAAGTCAATAGATCAAGAGCAAATGTAGGTGCTATTGCTGGAAATATAGATAAAAGCAGCAAGATTAAAAGTAATTATTTTGTTAGTGATGTGCTTAGAGGTATTGATGGAATAAGTTATATTAATAAAGCTGAGCCTATAACTTATGAAAAATTAATTGCAATAGAGAAAGTTCCAAATATATTTAAGGAATTTAGGCTAAGTTTTTTGGTAGATGACAAAATTGTAGATACTATAGATTTTAATTATGGTGATTCTGTTCCTCCAAGTGATTATCCGGATTTTCCAAATAAAGTTGGCTATTATGGTAGATGGGAAGATATTGATACTTCAAATTTAACATTTGATGAGGATATAAATGCTCTATATATTTCATATTTATCATTATTAGATAGTAGCCAGAAAAGACAAGAGGTTTTGCCTATAATTTTAGTTGAAGGAGCTTTTATTGAAGGAGATTCAATAACTCTAACAGCAGATGAACAACAAGGGCCTCTACTAGAAAAAGACCCATCACCACTTGAGCAGTGGAATATAGACATACCAGATGATGGAAAATCTAGTCATATTATTAGGTATCTTCCACTAGACAATAAAAAGAACTTAGAAATATATCTTTTAGAAGATGAAAAGTGGACCAAGAATGAATATAAATGGGACGGCAAATACCTGGTATTTGAAGCTCATGGAAATAATATTACATTTAGTGTATTTGACCTAGGTGTTTCATACATTAAGTATGGAATTATAGCTGGAATTGGACTTTTGATTATTACTTTGCTATATATATTTAAAAGACGGAAGAGTAGAAGGAAAGTAGAGGAAGTAGAAGAGGCATAGGTTTAGATAAAAAGAAGTAGCAGCTTACAAGATATTGTATACTGCTACTTCTTTTATTTGCTTTGAACAGTAAATATACATCCTTAAACATAAAATAGTTGTTGTTTATCAATAAATATTATGTTACAATATTCTCATAATAATAAAAGGAGTTGTTAAGATGAAATATTCTAAAAGGCTTAATTTCTTAAATGGGTTTCTCAATGTGGTAGCGGTCATTATGACTATAATGTTTTTTATGCTAGGCGGATCATTCTTTATCACAGAAAATAAAACTCTAAATGATATTATTACAATAATTGCATTTGTAGTATTAATGTCTAGTTACTTTACAATTATAATATATTTGAAAAGTATTCTAGGCTCAATAAAACGAAAAGATCCATTTAATCTTAATAATATTACTTACTTTAAAAACATAGGTTATATCATCTTTATTGTTGGTATTATAGATGCAATTGCCAACTATCCTAAATTATCTGGAATAGCAATTTTAGGTTCATCAAATGGTTCAATAAAACCAGTGACATTCCTGTACTTAGTCTTAAGTATTTTGTGCTTTGTATTAAGTGATGTATTTAGAATGGCTATGGAAATTAAAGATGAAAATGATTTGACAGTATAGGAGGTAACACTGTGATAATAGTAAATTTAGACGTAATGATGGCAATAAGAAAGATGAGTCTTAATGAGTTAGCAGATAGAGTAGGTATTACAAATTCAAACTTATCCATACTTAAGAATAATAAAGCAAGGGCAATAAGGTTTTCTACATTAGAGGCTATATGTCGTGAGCTGGAATGTCAGCCAGGGGATATATTGGAATATAGTAGTGAAGATATTTAATTTAAATCTTCTTCTTTATGTTTGCAAACCTACTCCCAATCTGATAGTATGAGACATTATTATGTTATTTTGAAAGGACTTGAAATTTTGGGAGAGACTATAAAAAAGGATCATATATTTTCTAATAAAAAACTTATCGCTTTAATAATCCCTCTTATAATAGAACAACTACTAGCAGTTGCGGTTGGTATGGCAGATTCTATTATGGTTGCAAGTGTAGGTGAGGCGGCAGTATCGGCGGTGTCACTAGTTGACGCTATAAATATATTACTAATAAACATATTTGCAGCCTTAGCAACTGGTGGAGCAGTAGTAGCGGGCCAATATATTGGTAATAACAAAATTGACAAGGCAAAGAGTGCAGGAGAGCAATTAATAGTTTTTGTTACTATAATTTCTTTAGTTATTATGACTCTAATGCTTATTGGTAGAAGTTTTATACTTAATATTGTCTTTGGGGCAATAGACCAAGATGTTTTTAATTATGCTAACAGATATATGACCATAGTATTTTTTAGTATCCCTTTTATTGCAATTTACAACAGTGGAGCTGCACTATTTAGAACCATGGGAAATTCGAAAATAACTATGCAAACATCGATTATTATGAATGGAATCAATGTTATAGGAAATGCTATATTAATATATGGTTTTGGAATGGGGGTTGAGGGTGTTGCAATACCTACTCTTATATCTAGAGCACTAGCTGCAATTATAATTATCTTTTTACTTAGAGACAAAGATTTAGTAATAAATATTAGGCAATATTTTAAATATAAATTTGATCCTTTAATGATTCGAAATATACTAGGTATAGGAATTCCCAATGGAATAGAAAATAGTATGTTTCAATTGGGGAAACTACTTTTGTTAAGTGTGGTTTCTGGCTTTGGAACCTCTGCAATAGCAGCAAATGCAGTAGCTAATACATTTACCAGTTTTCAAATGCTTCCTGCAGCCGCTATTGGTCTTAGTTTAATCACAGTTATCAGTCAAAGTGTAGGCGCCAATGATTATGAACAGGCTAGGTACTATACTAAACTTCTTCACAAATATGCTTATATATCCTTAATAGTTGTAAATGGCTTAGTATTTTTATCTATTCCTTTTATACTAAAGGCCTATAATTTATCACCTGAAACAGCTATGATGGCTAAAAAAGTTATTATATTTTATGGGATAAATTGCTGTATAGTTTGGCCCCTAGCTTTTACTCTTCCAAATACCCTTAGGGCTGCCAATGATGTAAAATTTACCATGATAATAAGTGTAAGTTCTATGTGGATTACCAGAATAGGAATGGGAATATTCTTTGCAAAAGTTATGAACTTTGGAATGTTTGGTGTTTGGATGGGTATGTGGTGTGACTGGTATGTAAGAGCTTTCTTTTTTGTAATTAGATTTATAAGAGGAAAATGGGAAAGGGTTAGCTAACCCTTTATAGCCCATCTTAATTTGGCAGATCGTGCACGTGGATTTAAATTACATTCTTCCGGACTTGGTCTTATAGGACCCTCAGATACTTCTTTATATATTCCTTGTCTAAAATAATGTTGGAAACTCTTTTTAACTAGTCGGTCTTCTCCTGAGTGGAAAGACAGTATAGCAACTCGGCCACCGCTGGCTAGGGAATTAGGTAATTTTTCAAGGAACTCATACAATACTTCAAACTCATGGTTTACATCTATCCTAAGAGCTTGGAAGCACCTTTGACAAGACTTCTTAATAGCCTCATCTCTTTCTTTTTGTGGAATAAATTTTAGAGCATTGGCAATTATTCCTTGAAGCTGTGTGGTAGTTGTAATCCTATTTCCCTTTCTAATTTCAGAAATTATGGCTGCTGCTATTTCCTTAGCATAAGGCTCATCTGAATTTTCTATAAACATACCTTCTAACTCATCTTGAGAAATTCTATCTAATCTTTCTGTGGCGGACTTTCCCCTCCAAGGATTTAGCCTTAAATCTAAAGGACCTTCTTTCTTATATGAAAATCCTCTATCAGGGTTGTCTATTTGCATAGAAGAGACCCCTAAATCAGCCAATACAAAATCCAAAGGACCAGATTCTAGTACTATTTGATCTATATTTGAAAAGTTCATTTGTCTTATTTTTAGTATGTCTTCACCATAACCTAAATCAGCTAATCTTTGCTGGGTTTTTGGTAATTCAATTGAGTCTACATCTGTGGCAAATAGTTGCCCTTTAGAATCCATAACTTTAAGCATTTCAAGTGTATGGCCACCATAGCCTAAAGTAGCATCTAAACCTGTTTGGCCTGGCTTGATTTGCAAGAATTCTAGTATTTCTTCCACACAAATTGAAAGATGCATTCCTGCAGGTGTACTGCCCTTTTGAATTACCTTAGCTACAGTTTCCGCATATAGGTCTGGCTGATGTTCTTTATACTTCTCTTTATAGGTTTTTGGGTGGGTACCACTATATCTAACGCGTCTTTTGTGCTTCTTATCTTTATTATCCATTTTTCGACTCCTTTTATCATAGGATTTCTATATTATTCTAAGCCTTATATTATCAAATAAGGGGTCTAATAGCAAACAAAGGCTAATTCTGCTAGACATTAGTTTGATAGCAAGTGATTTTGGATATAAATAGGATAGATGGGTTTATTCCTAAAGATATTAATAATATATAACCAATATGATGAGGAGTGAATAAATTGAATAAGAAACAAGCAGAAATAATGAAGAATAACAAAGGGTTTATTGCAGCCCTAGATCAAAGTGGAGGTTCTACACCTAAGGCACTGTTAGGATATGGAGTAACTGGAGATAAGTTTTCAAATGAAGAGGAAATGTTTGACCTAGTACATGATATGAGAACAAGGATTATTACTAGTCCAGCTTTTAATTCTGAACATATATTAGCAGCTATTCTATTTGAGCAAACCATGAATAGAAAAATAGAAGGTATGTTTACTGCAGATTATCTATGGGAGAAGAAAGGAATCCTACCTATACTAAAAGTAGATAAGGGTTTGGCTGATGAAGCTGAGGGAGTACAGCTTATGAAACCTATAACAGATTTGGATTCCATATTAGATAAAGCAATCGAAAGACATATATTTGGTACTAAAATGCGTGCTGTAATTAAAAAAGCTAATCCAGCAGGAATTAAGAAAATAGTAGACCAGCAATTTGAAGTTGGTAAGAAAATTATAGCAAAGGGATTAGTTCCGATATTAGAGCCAGAAGTTGATATCCATAGTATTGACAAAGCAGAATCAGAAAAAATAATGAAGGCAGAAATACTAAAACATCTTGATGCACTTAATAAAGATGAAGTAGTTATGCTTAAATTGTCAATTCCTACACAAGATGACTTTTATAAGGAATTAATCCATCATCCTCAAGTAATGCGTGTTGTAGCATTATCAGGAGGATACAGTAGAGAAGATGCAGTAAAAGGTCTAGAGAAAAACCCAGGTCTAATAGCTAGCTTCTCAAGAGCTTTATTAGAAGGTTTAAGTGTAGATCAAACTGATGAAGAATTTAACACCATGTTGAGTAACTCAGTAAAACAAACTTATGATGCTTCAATAATTTAATATAAAATATAATTAAGTAGCCAGGTATTAATACCGGGCTATTTTTATGATATGCTTGTCTTTTATCTCTTGATAATGGGTATACACTATTATAAGATATAAGTATGATTAATAAGAGTTTCTAAGGAGGTTTATTATGGGGGAAGGTTATAAATTTCTAATTGGTAAAGGTGATGTTAACA
>CAZAGS010000080.1:0-7413 GCA_964484955.1 uncultured Tissierellaceae bacterium | reverse complement strand
AATCTAAAAATAATCTTAAGACTGTCTTCATTGGATGGGTTCCAGTTTTCATAATTACAAAGTTACCTTTAGGTATGGACTTTAATTCATCTGCTGTCATTAGTGGTCTTTCCATCATTTGTAGACTCTGTGAGGGGTCATTTTTTCCTCTACTAATAGAACCACTCATAACTGTTCTACTTCCCATAGCCTTGGATAATACCTCTGCTGTTTCCGAGTTTGGTGCAAACCCTCCAAATATTGTATCTTGGCAATTATCTACTATAATTTCCGAACCTTCTTTTCCATAGTTCTTCTGCAATTGCCCAAAACTTTGAATAATTGGTACTAGACTTAATCTCCTAGACCTACTTGCTGAAAATATAAGCTCCAATGATTCTATTGGTGGTAATGTTCCTAGTTCATCACAATAAAACATAACCCTATTCTTAAGTTTTCCTCCCTGCTCATCTGCTACTAATAATATCTCACGATATAGCTGCTGGATCATAAGGGATACCATAAAATACTTTGTTAAATCTTCTTCTGGTAACACTATAAATAAGGCAGACTTTTCATTGCAAAATCTCTCAGCATCTATTGCAGTATCAAAGCAAAGGATCTGCTCCATCTCACTGTCCAGAAAAGCATTTAGCCTTGATAATACAGTTGATAGTACTGATGCCATGGCCTGCTCTGCTGAGTTTAATGCTGCCCCTGCAAACCATCTGGCCTTATGATCATCAGGTAGTTTATCCATTAATACCTGAAACTGACTTTTTCCTTTTATTTTACTTGGTGCTAATAGATCTTGTACCATTTTAAATACACTAATTATATGACGGCAATCTATATATTCTCCATCCTCTATTGTTAGTGGAAGGTACTCTGCTATTAATAAGATGACTGCTGTGAGTAAGCCTTCAGCTGCATCATAAAAAAATGCATTTTGCCCATAATTAGAACTATCTCCTGATGAGTTTATAATAGTCTTTGAAATAATCTTTGCATATTTTTCTGCCTTTGCCTTAGCTGACAGATTGCTTGTATCTTCTAGGTAATCATCCATATACTTGTTAACCAAGTGAAGCATATTATTTCCATCACTTCTAGTTGGATTTCTCAAATCAATTACTGCCACATTATAGCCATAGTATTCTTCTGCAATCTTTCCATAGTTTCTAAATAGATCTCCTTTGGTGTCTGTAGTTAGAAAACTCATCCCAGTTGCACAGGCATACTCAAGATTTGGATATAAGAAAAAGGCAGTTTTACCAACACCTGATGCCCCTATCATTAGACAGTGGACATCATCCGTATCTACCAGTGCAGTAATATTATTCTTCCTACCTTTACTTCCTAAAATAATTCCCTGAGCTGTAGGTAGATTTTTCCCTTTCCTCCAGTCTGCTACATTAAAAGAGATATGCTTATATGTCTTTAAAATTTCTTTCTTGGTTGCAAATCGTGCAGTTCCATGCTGCCCATCTCCTACAGTTCTTGATTTTATATTATTTAGTGTATAGTGGTGTGCTAGTAATGACAGACCACCAATAACTATAAACATTAAAGCTCCAATACCTATTAATAAATACACTTGCGAAACCATTTATCAAACCTCCCCTTCTCTCAAGTATAAATTTTGTAGAAACCTTCTAGTTAAGCCATAGTCATATCTTTAGCTAGGTTTTGTCTTTTTTTTAATTCCTCTGACTCAATCAAGATAATAGCTTTAATAGCATTTTGAGTTATACTTTCATAAATTTCTATAACCTTTCTTTTCTCTTCCTCCGATACGATGCCTTGCCTATTTCTCAACTTCATATATTGGTTTTTAATTGTATCTATCCTATTGTTTAAGCCATTACGGTTTTCATGTGCTCTAAATTTATGGTGTAGCCTTTCAATGATGCTATTGGTATCTTCTTTAACTCCCATCTGTCTATATTCCTTAACAGCCAAAAATAAAGAAAGAGCAGACAGTTTTTCTAATTCTTCAACTATCTGCTCCTTACTACTTTTCCCAAGTTTTTCAACTATACTATTTAATTTTTTATTTACTTCATCTTTATCCTTTACTTCCAATGCTCTTCTAGATATTTCTAAATATATTCCATCTTTTAATAGATACTGAGGATGCTCTTCTGCTGGTTTAGCATATAGGTTATTCTCTGCTTTTAAATCCTCATTCCAGTCTTTATATTTTGACCTCATTACTTTGCATCCTGTTCCCCTCTCCACCAAGATATCATGAAGTTTTTCGCTGGCTTCAATTCCTGCTATATCATTATCTAGACACAATACTACATGATTTATATTTTCATACTTCTCCAGCATTTTTAGCACCGCTTGTTCTGATAGACCACAAAGGGATAGATAGCTTTGGTTTTTCCAATCCTCTTGATTCATGGTAATAAAAGATAACATATCAATAGGTGCTTCAAAGATAAATAATTTATTACCTTCTCCAATATAATTGAAACTATAGCAGGGATTACTGCTTTCAACATTCCCCTTAAAAGATTTACCTTTTGTATACAGACCCTGCTTATGACCATGACATGGTTTGTCATCTTCATCCATTCCTACAAATACTGCATTGTGATATTCCTTTCTTTTATCCATAGACAACTCACAACTTTCATAAAGTAGTTTCTCCTTTGCAAAGAAACTTACTATATTCCTATCTATTAATCTCGCTTTTATTAAATAAGCAAATACTCTTTTCATATCAGAATTCCTTGGTGGTAAAATAAAAGGTTTTACTTCCTCTACCTCTTCGTTTTTAACCGTTTTATAAACTTCTCCATGACCATTTCCAAGTAGGGTTTGTACTGCTTCAGGAAAGCTTAGGCCGTAATAGTATTGAACAAAATCAATTGCAAGCCCTCCCTCTCCACTTCCATGGTCATACCATCTATTTCCTCTAATGGTAATACTCCTGTCACTATCTAATCTTTTTTCTCTTCCAGATCTAAGTAATTTTTCACCTCTGCTTTGTAAAAAATCTATAAGGTCAATTTCATTTGCTTTATACTTCTCTTCTTCTGTAAAATAAACATAAGTAGACATAGATTACCTCCAAAAGCTATATTAAAATAAAAAATGACCCTTTTGTTATAAAAGGTCATGTTTTATATTCTACATAGGAATTATATTGTTATCTAAAATATTTTCATTTATTGTGCTGTTTCTAAATTTTTATTTTCGTTTATAAAACATCTCATAAGGTTTATTGATTCTTTTAACTGCTCTGTACTATACCTTTGATTATGTGTATTTTCCGGATGATGAATTTGGTGTCTTATATATTCGGTTAAAGAAATTTGAGACTCTCTAATACTATCATCTCTCATTATTTTTTTATACTGAACCTTTGGTTGTTCATATTTATATGTATCCAATAATTCTTCGGCCTCCATGAATCCATATAGTTCATTATGATATTCCTCCGAAACTTCTGAAAATGCTAAAAAATTTACTTCGTTTAAAGAAGGATAAGGCAATTCCATTGGTGAAATACTTTCTATAAATCTACATCCTTCATAAGTTGATATCAACCTTAGGTTTTCAAATTCTAATTCTTTTACACAATTTGCACTATGTGTTGTAATTATAATTTGTGTATTATCAGCAGATGCCAGTTCAATAAAAGCCTTAATTAGCATTTTTTGATGTTCTGTATGTTGTGAAGTTTCAGGTTCCTCAATAGCATAAATAATACCTTCACTGTTTATTTCATTTCTCCTTCGTTCAGCTTCAGCCCTAAAAAAATTTAATAAAATTAAGCGTTTTACACCACTTCCTCTTTTATTAATCGGAATATCTTCATCACCTGAGATGGAAACATTTTTAAACACATCATTCCATTTAAGACTTTCTAGTGGTGGAATTACTGGATTTAAACTATCCGCTAAATCTGAATTCATCTCCCTTAGTTTTTCTAGTGTCCTATCTGAAACCTCTTTAAGCTTTGTTTCAACTTCACTTGCTACATCATTTAATCTCTCTCTTAAATTATCATTATTTAATATTTGCTTTACTGCCTCTTTCAATGGGTCTTGTACCTCGCTATCACCATCACTATTTTTTCTATCTGATTGAAATAATGAATACATCGGTAAATATCCTTGTAATTTTTCCCAAATCGACTTTGTATCACCTTTTGTTACATCAATTTCTACTTCTTCCAATTGTAGATCATCTTTATAGAAATCCCAAATTGCTTCTCGCATTGTAGCATTTTTGGTTTTGTCACTACAAGTAATGCCATTATCTTCTATTATCTTTTTGAGTTCAGTATTCTTTTTTTGAAGAAGGTTATTACAATTCGTATTTGTAGGATGATATGCCTTAATAAAAACTTTTTGCCCTCCTGCATTAGGATATCTCTTAAAGACTTCAAGCTGACCATTCTCTTTGGTTAAATATTCTGCTTCTAATGATGTCTCATTCGTTGCGTCAATAATAATTCTACTTGGTAGTTCCTCAAAACAAATTGAAAAATATATTTCAGTATCTCCCTCTTGCAAACCCTGTTTATTAATATCATCTTTATCCATCTTTATTATCCCTTTACCTTCATTAAAAAAAATATCCAGAGCTTCTAATATTGTTGATTTACCAATATCATTCTTTCCAACAAAAGTAGTCAGATCACAAAAATCTACCTCAATTTCATCCTTATAACTCCTAAAATTTTTTAACCTCAATGTTTTCATTTTCATGAGTACACACTCCTTATCCAATATAGTAGTAAACATTAACAAAATATTCTATGATAAAATTATATCACAGTTCTTTTAAAAACTATAAAAAATTTCTTTATATTCCTCATAGTCATTCCTCTTCTACTGATTTGGCACTAAAATTCAAAAGTGTACATTTACATTAGAGAGGCTATTTTTGATGTGTGTATGGAGCCTTATTACAAAGCAATTCAGTTGCACCCAATTTATGATATGGCATTAATCTATCTGCTTCAGAAATATCTATCCATTCAATCTTAGAAATTTCATCTGGATCTTTTATTGAAATATTACCACCTGTTAGCTCTCCCCTAAATGTGAAAAAAATAGCATGTTCTTGTTTATCTTGGAAAACACATTCGTTTACGGCAACTATATCCTTAATTTTTACTAAAAGATTTGTTTCTTCATACACTTCTCTTATGACTGCTTGCTCCAGCGTTTCACCTTCTTCTACAGCACCTCCTGGCATAGACCAACCTTCACTATCTTGATTGTATACCATAAGAATTTTCTTGCTTTCTTTGTTATATAATAAGCAATAAACAACATTTACTCTTCTCAATCTAATCACCCCTAGCATAATAATTTTGAAATAAATATACAATAAAGTATATATTAAAAAGCCTGATACATAATTCAGTCTTAGCGACATAAATTATAAATGATGTTTATTAGTTTGTATTAACCTTTTTTATAGAAAAGAATTAACCTATCTATATTTGGTAGCTTAAGCCATTTCAAATCCTTAGATTTAAAATAGTCACTTTATCTCCTTATCTATTTGTATAGCTCATTATGAGAATGGTTACCTAAAATTTGTACACTACCAATATATTATTAATTGTAATTGCTATTCTCTTTTTCTAACATTGGGACAATTCTAGCACCGCAAGCTTTTCTATAAAATTCTATTGAACTTGCATTACCAATTATACAAGTTTCATACCCAAGTTGTTTCATATCTATTAAACATGCATTAACCAACACTTGTCCTATTTTTCTATCTCTATACGATTTTAAAACTCCTAATGGACCAAAATATCCTTTTCTTTGTCTTGATATATTATAACCTGCAAATCCCACTATGTTATTTTCATGTATAGCTATATAAATTGGAATATCTTCAAGTGTCAGTCCATAATCTATGGTATTAGTCCATCTTTCATAAAATTTTTCTAGCACGAATTCTCTAACCATCTTTTTATCATTTTCCCCAACTTTTCTTATAGATATATCCTTAATAGAATCCATGGTGAAGTCATTACTCAAGTCAACAATCAAATCTCTAGGAGAAGCAATAATAGAAATAATCAAATCTTTATCTAATTCCTTTAAACATCTTTTAGTGACTATTTCGTCAGAATTTAATATGGCTTTTAATATTTGACCATTATCAATAAATATCTGCCCATGTTCTTCATAAAGCTCCGTTATTCTTTTTGCTTCCAAAAGAATGTCTCTAGTTAATGATGATATATTTATCTCTGTAGAATCCTTGTCTTTTATTTGTACATATTCACTAAAGCTTTTTTCCATAATAAGTTCATTTAAACTGGCTTCTATATATTTTTCATCAATAAAAACCATAGCTTTTAACTCCTCAATAATTTCACAGTCTATTTTCAATACTCCTAAAAATAAATGTACTGGATGAATAGCATTAAAATTACCTTTTCTTGCTATAACATAAGCATTTTTGATTAATTCAATAGCATTTGGTGTAAAATTTATATTTTCCACTTTCATTTCGTCTCCACATCCTTTATATTTATTAAGTAATTATTTAGATGTTTTGTATTTTCACTTTTAATTCTTATTTCTCTTTAATATAAAAATTTCTTACTAATACCTATTAGATTTTGATCTTGTACTAATTGATAAAAACAATGACATATTATTTCCTCTGTTATTTGTCTGTATAAGGTATTTTTATTATCATACATAAATCCTTTTATACATTTTATAATGATTAAATACAAGTATAGCAGACAATTCGCAATATTAAAATATCAATGCTTCACTTTATAACTTGATTTCTAGTCTTATAACTCAATACTCTGTTGCTCATAATCATCTCTTTTAAGTCCCTGTGCCATCTTTTTTTGCCTTAACTTTCTTAATAATTTACTATCTATTTTTCTTCCCACATTAGAACTTTGAAAAGGAGTATTATCTTCAAATGTTTTACCCATATGATGGAACATCCTAGAAACTACCTGAGAAACCTTTTTATTATTAAATACCTTCATGTCTTTCATATGAATTTTATTATTTTCATTTTCTTGTTCTGATGATGACATAAGAGTATTAGTTTCTTTACCTTCACCATCAATATCCTCAAATAATAAGATCCCCTTATTAAAATTATCTGCTTCTTTGATAATCATATTTTTAATTGATTTAAATTCCTTTTGTTTTGATAATGGTAAAGGCTCTGGCAAATTATCCATGTAGCTATGAAGTACTTCATTTCTCATTTCACACCATAGACTATAAGCCTTATCTATCCTTTCATCTTTAGCCATTTCATCCACAATCTCATCTACCATTGCCTTAAGTTTAGGTTGTAGATAGCCATACTGTTTCTTTCCTTTGCTGAATTTTAATCTATCAGCAAATTCAATAAATAGTTCTTCTACTTTACTGTTTTCGAATGTATCATTTTTCATTTCAGATATTAGTT
>CAZAGS010000079.1:0-7529 GCA_964484955.1 uncultured Tissierellaceae bacterium | reverse complement strand
TACTTGAAAATGTTAGATTAACTGAAAGTTTATTTACCTTATCATATTTTTTAAAAGACAATAAATAAATCTTAAGGACTACTATAAAAAGTAGTCCTTTTTTTTACGCCTATTTTACAGGACATATTATTGGGTATAATAAAAAAATAATACAAAATTAAGTGTAACCTTTTTGGATCTCAATCGAATAATATATGAAAGCTATGGAGGCCAACCATGAAAGATGATAAAACCCTTTACAAGGACTTTTTACAAGGAGATATAAACAGCTTTGAAGACCTTGTTATTAATCATAAAGACAATTTAATATATTTTATTTCTAGATATACAGGAGGAGATATGTTTATTGCTGAGGACATTGCACAGGATGTTTTTGCCTATATATATGTTTATAAGGATAAATATGATTTAAAATATTCCTTTAAGACATTTATTTATACATTAGGGAAGAATAAAGCAATAGACCAAATAAGAAAATTATCCAAAGCAAAGTTAATGAGTTTTGATGGTGATACAGAGTATTTATTTCCTGAAGGAGAAAGTATAGAAGAAAAAATTATAAAAGATGAAGAGCATAGGAATATATTAATAAGTTTAAAAAGTTTAAAACCAGATTATGAAAGAGCCTTATATCTTCTTGCTTTTGAAAATTTATCATATAAAGATATTGCAAAAATCCTAGGCAAGACTTTGCCTCAAACCAAGGTATTGATCCATAGAGCTAGAAAATCTCTAAAAAGGATTATCGAGAAAGGAGAAGTGGAATATGAAGACTAATAGAGAGTTCTTAGAGGGTATCTACTCCAAAGCTGAAGCATTAGAAAAAGAAAGAACAAAAAACTATAAAACTCCAAGAATTAACTATAGATTTGCATCTCTTGCTGCTATGATTATTCTAATTCCCGCAATTTTCCTTTGGAATAGCAGTAGAGGATACCAAGAACTAGCAAGTCCAATGGTAGTTCGGACTATGAATGACCCGACTTCATATTTTTATGAGGCAGATTTTATAGTAATTGGGCAAACTGAAGAAGTAGGTAAAAGTCAGTATGTAAAGGAAGACAATTATATTTATACAGATATTACTATTAAGATAGATGAAATACTAAAAGGCCAAATAGATGAGGAAGAAATTGTCTTAAGAGTAAATGGTGGAAAGGTAAAAAAAGAAAAGCTATGGAGTCAAATGGACAGTGAGTTTATAAAAGGCAAGCATTCATTAATCTTCCTAAGCCGAGATGACAGTGGAACATACTATTTAATCAATAGTGAAAGTCAATTTCAACAAGTTGGAGAAGATTTGTTTAGGGACAAACTAGGAAATCAGTATAAATTAGAAGAGATTAAAAACATAATAATGGAGGAATCAAATTGAAAAAGATAATAGTAATGGTATTAGCAATTTCTATCTTAGCAGTATTTACAGTAGGATGTTCACCAAAAGCTGCAGATAAAAATGTTGATATAAAAGAAATACATGAAGCGGTAAAAGAAAGTCTGGGAGAAGATTACAGTGCAAATAGAGATTTAGAAAAAGAAGAGCTAGAAGCTATAGTTAAAGTGAAAGCAGATGATATGGCTGAATATATAGCACAAGCTCCAATGATCAGTGTTGGTGTTGATACTTTTATTGCAATAAAGGCAAAAGAGGGTAAAGCAGATGCAATTGAAGAAGGATTAAATAATCATAGAAAGTACCTTATAGAAGATTCAATGCAATATCCTATGAATATTGCAAAAGTTAATGCATCCAAAGTAATTAGACATGGAAACTACTTGTTTTTCATAATGTTGGGTAAATATGATGATAGAGATGAAGCAACTGAAGAAGAATATTTAGAATTTGCTAAAGAAGAAACTCAGAAAGTTGAAGAAACCATAAATGGATTTTTTAAATAATTTATAGGACTTGATTAATCAAGTCCTATTCTTAAATGGAGGCAGCTATGGTATTTAGCAGTATTTTATTCCTTTTTTATTACCTACCTTTGGTATTAACTATATATTTCATTTCACCTAAAAAGTATAGAAATTTAGTCCTATTTTTATCATCACTATTTTTCTATAGTTGGGGAGAGCCTAAATATATTTGGATAATGTTGTTTTCTACTTTTGTGGACTTTACTTGTGGGAGAAGGGTTCATTATTATAAAATAAAAGATCAGATAAATAAAGCGAAATCATGGTTAAGAGTATCTATATTTGTAAACCTCGGTTTGTTAGGATTCTTTAAGTACTCAGACTTTTTAATAGCCAATATAAACAATTTATTTAACACTGGGATTCCATTACTGGGCTTTGCCTTGCCTATAGGCATATCTTTTTATACCTTTCAAACCATGTCCTACACTATAGATGTCTATAGGGGAGAGACAGGAGTACAAAATAATATCATATCCTTTGGAAGCTATGTAACACTATTTCCCCAACTAATAGCAGGGCCAATAGTTCGTTATAAAACAGTGGCAGAAGAAATAGACCATAGGGTGGAAACTTATGATTTGTTTGGTGAAGGGGTAAAGAGATTTATATTAGGACTGGGAAAGAAAGTATTATTAGCTAATAGCATAGGGCTTATTTGGGAAAATATATCCTCAGTAGATATTTCAACTATTCCAACCCTAACAGCTTGGATAGGAATATTAGCCTTTGCATTTCAAATATACTTTGACTTCTCAGGATATTCAGATATGGCAATTGGGCTTGGCAAAATGTTTGGCTTCAACTTTCTAGAAAACTTTAACTATCCATATATGTCTAGAAGTATTACAGAATTCTGGAGAAGGTGGCATATATCCTTAGGAACATGGTTTAAAGAATACTTATATATACCCTTAGGGGGCAATAGGGTAAGTAAGTGGATGAACCTTAGAAATATTTTAATAGTTTGGATGCTAACAGGTATATGGCACGGCGCCAGCTGGAACTTTGCTCTATGGGGTCTATACTTTGGAATTATATTAATCATAGAAAAGTTTATCCTAATGAAGTATTTAGAAAAACTACCATCTTTCTTTAGAAGGGTCTATACACTATCTCTAATATTAATATCTTGGGTTATATTTGCCTTTGACTCATTTGCTCATGGATGGGCCTATATAAAAGTGTTATTTACTAGTAATGGTGGAGGATTCTTGGATAATAATTCAATATATCTCCTTTATACAAATATTATTTTATTTGTAATTTTAATTATAGGGTCAACAAATATTCCAAAGAACATATGGGAAAAGATAAGTTTAAAACATAAAGGTCAAACAATGGAAAATATATATCTTTTATTTGTCCTAATTTTAAGTATTGCATATTTAGTAGATCAATCATATAATCCATTTCTATATTTTCGTTTTTAGGAGGCAAATTATGAAGTCAAAAATACGTTCAATATTATTTGTTACAGTCCTACTTGGACTTAGTGTATTTAATATTATTAGGCCAGCAAAAGCATTTTCAAATAAAGAAAATAGATATTTACAACAATTTCCAGAATTAAATTTCCAAAATATTATAAGTGGAAAATTTTCTACAGAATTTGAAACATATGCAAGCGATCAATTCATAAGTAGGGATAATTGGATAGGATTAAAAACTCTTTCACAATTAGCTATATTCAAAAAGGATAATGGTAGAGTCTATTTTGGAAAAGATGATTATTTATTTGATGTAGAAAGTGGATTAACAGAAGAACAATTCAGGTTAAATATAAAGAATTTAAATAAACTTGCAGCTGGGGTTAAAGAAAACCTTAAAATAACAGCACTATTAGTTCCAACTAAAACACAGGTATTAGGGGACAAATTACCGCCTTATGCACCTGTAACTGATGAAGAACAATTAGTAGAAAAGATTAAAGAAAATCTTCATGGGGATATAATAGTAACAGACTTAATCAACATATTTAAAGAACATGCAAATGAATATATTTATTATAAAACTGACCATCACTGGACTTCCAAAGGTGCATTTTATGCTTACCAAAAGTACTTAAAATCTCTAGGAGCTAATCCATTAGAAGCAGATGATTTTACTATAGAAAATATATCAGATGAATTCTTTGGAACCAGCTATAGAAAGGCAAACTTTTATTTAGGTAAGCCAGATGTGATTCATAAGTATACTCCTAAGGATCCAGTAGAATTAGAAATAAACTACAATAATATTGTACAATCAAATGACCTATATGATAGAAGTTTTTTAAATAAAACAGACAAATACTCATATTTCTTAGGTGGAGATAAGGCCTTAGTGGAAATAAATACATCTGTTAAAAATGGTAAAACTCTAGTAGTATTAAAAGATAGCTTTGCAAACAGCATGGTTCCATTTTTAGTTAATAATTATGAGAATGTAATAATATTAGATACTAGATATTTTAATACTAGTATAAGTCAGTTTATTAATGAAAGACATGTAGATGAAGTATTGCTTTTATATAATATACAAACATTTGTCAGTGAAAAGAGCTTTATAAAATTGGGTATATGATAGAATGGACATATAAAGTTATAGCTTTAAAAAGGAGAAGAAGATGGAATACAATATAATTGAAGATGACGACAAGATAATTCTAAAAGACATAAAAGACTTTGACCCCCAACATATTTTTGAATGTGGACAAGCATTTAGGTGGAATAAGGAAGAAGATAATTCATATACTACTATAGCCTATGGCAAAGTATTGAATGTTCGGAAGGATAATGAAGATATAATCCTTACAGGGACTAATTTAGATGACTTTAAAAATATTTGGTATAACTATTTTGACTTAGGCAGAGACTATGGCCTCATTAAAGCAGAACTATCCAAAGATCCTATATTAAAAGAAGCAATCTCCTTTGGTCAAGGCATAAGAATCTTAAACCAAGATCCATTTGAAATAATAATAAGCTTTATAATATCAGCTAATAATCAGATACCAAGAATTAAAAAGTCCATAGAATTAATATCAAAACAATATGGAGAAAAAATAAGCGATGAATATTATAGCTTTCCAACAGCTCAAACCTTAGCCCATGCTGACCCCTTAGATATAAGAGAAATATGTAGAGTAGGCTTTAGGGATGTAAGAATAGTACAAAGCAGTGGCTTAATAGCTAGTGGACAGATCAACTTTGAAGATATATTCTCAGGAACAAGAGATCAGGGTAAAGAGATCCTAATGACCTTGCCAGGAGTAGGTCCAAAAGTATCAGATTGTATCTTGCTATTTGCCTTTGATAAAGATGAAGCTTTCCCCGTAGATGTATGGGTTAAAAGAGTAATGGAGCATTTTTATTTAAAAGAAGATACAAATGTAAAACTAATAGGCAGCCACGGAGCCAGAGTATTTGGCAAACTAGCCGGCTTCGCCCAACAGTATTTATTTTATTATGCAAGAGAACAAGGAATAGGGAAGTAGGGGCAGTTAATAACTAATGGCTAATAACTAATAGTAAAAAGATAAAAATAAAAAAGAGTAGATCCTTCAGCTGTCAGGCTTATACTGATATCTCAGGATGACGTCATTCTGAGCGTAGCATAAGAATCTAAGGTTTTGACTTTCGATTGTGAACTGTGCATTGTGAATTGTTAATTATATTTTAAATTGTATTAACTTTGTAACCCATTTATCTCCAATGATTGTTATTATTAAGATAAATGGTGGGGTGAATATGATGAAAATTATTAGGAGATTTCTTATAAGTGGTGTGATTTTACTTATAGGGGTCTCCTTTTTGTTTTTTTCTAGTGGGGATGATGAAATTGACCCCCTTGAAGAAAGTACAAAAGAATTGGGATTAAGTCATTATGCTATAGGTAATGTTTTTGGTGATGGTGAAGATTATCTAGTTGGATTAAATGAAGGAGATTTAGTTGTATATACTAGCACTGGGGTATTTACTGAAGTCTGTAGAAAGGATTACTCACACTTAAATCCTTGGAAAATAGCCCTAGGAGATGTAGATGGTAATGGTGTAGATGAAATATCCATTGGAGCATATAAAGAAAGCCCACTTCACCCTGTAATGGCTAAAAGGCCTTTTATATATAGTTTCATAAATGGAGAAATCCAACCAAAATGGAGGGGTTCTAGACTTTCAAGACCATTTATAGACTACAACTTCTATGATATAGATCAGGATGGAATAGATGAATTAATAAGCATGGAAATACTAGCAGATGGCAGAAATCTAATTAATACTTATAAATGGAAAGGATTTGGCTTTGAGGGATTCTTAGAAAGTGAAGATTTTCAAGAGATTTCTGAATTAGACAAAAGACAAGATGGAATATATATAAACATAAGAGAAGCTAAAGATTATTACAGTGGAAAAGTTAAGTTTAAAGATGGCAAAATAATAATAGAAAGGGTGAAGTAAATTGAAAAAAAGATCTTGGATTAGTGTGATTTCTTTATTATTAGTAATTATTATGGCGACAACAGCCTGTGCACCAAAGGATTTAGTCAAGGATATAGAGCCAGATGCAAGCCCTGTAATTGATAATGAACCAATATTATTAAATACTCTTGAAATTTTCCAGCCAACAGAAGTAATAGTTCCTTTTGAAAAAACTATTTATGAAAAACTAGTAGAGCCTTATGAGGTAAATTCGGATCTTTCTAATATAGAAAATCTCCATATTTTTGGAGAGTTTTCTAAAGAACAATTAGAACTTCTAAGACTTAATAGTTTTGTAGTAAATCCATCAAAGGAAGAACAGTTATTTTATATTTATGAAGAAAATGAGTATAAATCTATACCATCCTTTATAACAACAGACTCAGTTTTACAGGTATATCATATTTTCTATGATTATACACTTAGAGTATTAGAAAGTGAGAAGTTGTTAACTATCATTGAAGAATTAACTGAAAATATGTTAAATGATTCCATAAAGATATATGAAACTTTACAAAACCCAGAAGTAAAAGCAGCACAAGTAAAGAATATTGCTTATTTTTCTATTGCTCAACTGGCATTAGAAAAAGACCTTCCAAATAATGTGCCGGAAGAGGCAAAAATAATAGCTGAAGCAGAATTAGAGAAGATTCTTAAACATGGTGGATTCCAAGAATCAAGCCTATATCCATATTATGACTTAGATTATAGTCAATTTACCCCAAGAGGACACTATACTAGATCTGAAGATTTAAGCAGATATTTCAAAGCTATGATGTGGTATGGTCAAGCTCCATTCCCTCTATATTTTGAAGAGCCGGAAAGAAATTTAGAGCAGACCCTTCAAGCCTTATTAATAACCTATAGTATTTATTCAGATAAAGAAAACTTTGAAAGATGGGAAAACATCTATGAACCTACAAACTTTTTTGTAGGAAGTTCTGATGACCTAGGAATTTATGAATATGGTGAATTATTATTTAAAGTATATGGTCAACAAATAGATTTAAATAAGCTAAATGATCCTGATAAATTGAACCAATTTTATAATGAGGCTGACAAACTGCCTGAACCAAAAATTAAAGGAAAGTTCACAACAGTTAGAACTCCAGTTGGAAAGCAATTTAGATTTATGGGTCAAAGATATGT
>CAZAGS010000078.1:0-7583 GCA_964484955.1 uncultured Tissierellaceae bacterium | reverse complement strand
TCCTATTTCTTAAATGGAAAGGCAGAATATATATTACCAATGATAAAAGATAAAGATATTATATTTAAAGAGGAATTTGGTCCATCTGTAATAATCGGAGTATTTGGAGATTTGACAACAGAAGAAAAGAATAAATTAAAAGAAAATAATGTAGATATTAGTCCAATTCCATTACAAAAACTATTTATATATTTAACTGAAAATGTTAATGAGAAGGAGGCTATATAAATGGAAAGCACTAAGCGAGCTATTAAGTTTCAACTTAATGAAAGTAAAATTTCTATAACAAAATTCTGGGCTGTAATATTAATTGTGGATATATTTGCTTTTTTAAGTACTAAATATACTAATGTGAGTATAGGAATTAGCCAAGGAGGTGGGGGGCAATTATTTTCACTATTGGGACTTAATATTCTCCCTATAATAGTTTATTTAATTACTTATAATTATGAATTATATTATAAAAGTTTTCCTATATCTCTTTCTTTTAGTACTACACGTAAAGACTTTTTTAAATCTATGATTTTAAAAAACGTTCTTGTTGCATTTATATTTGCAATAATTCAATCTATTCTTATAAAGATAGATCCAATATTAGTAAAATTCATAGGAAAAGAACCAATGTATGATTTTAAAGCATTTAATATACAAACCGATAATGTAATATTTATAATGATTTATTTTTTTATTGCATTTCTAATATTTTCAACCATCTGGAATTTAATAGCTGGATTAAATTATAAGTTTGGACCTAAAATGTGGGGAGTTCTAGGAGTAATCTCAGTATTAATACCGCCCATTCAACGAAGAATCTTACGTGGGTATCTAATATTCCCAGGTGATTGGTTAAATGTAAGAATAGATATATTACAATTTACAATATTTTCAATTATTACTATATTGTTTTATATAGCAATTTATTTTGTCACAACAAACACAGATATTAAAAATAAAGCCTAAATAAGAAAAGTCCAGTGGATGACCATCAGCTGGACTTTTAACTCTATTAATCTCTTAAATATTCTCCAAACATTTCTGCTACCATACTTTTAGTATCATTTTTGTAATATTGCCAATAAGAGCCCGTTTCTAAATCTAATAATTCCCCAGGAATTGTAGCTGTTTTCATATTTTCTACATCTATCTTTTTAGCAGATATTGCAGCTTTAGCCATAATTGACATTGGAATATTAGTTTCTACATTTTCAAAGTATGCATCAACTATCCTTGGTAATTTTATTATATTTTTTGGTTTTAGTGTTTGTTTTATTAATTCTTTCATAAAATATTGTTGGGCTTGTATACGGCCAATATCTCCCATAGGATATCCCCTAGTCATATCATTATTATTTCTCCATCTTAGGAAATCATGAGCATTTTTCCCATCTAAGACTTGTAGCCCTTTTTTTATATTAATATTTAGTGGTGGAACTGAAGGATCATATTCTATATATTCCATTTTCTGTGGAACATCTATTTCAACTCCACCAATTGCATCAACTAAGTCTTTAACAACTTGATAATCAACTTTAACATAATAGTCAATATCAAGATTTAAAAGTTCACCTATGGTTTTCATAGTTAATTTAACTCCACCATTACTATGGGCGTGATTAATTTTATCCAACTTACCGTTTATTGAAACTCTAGTATCTCTAGGTATTGAAAGCAAATTAATCCTTCCTGTATCAAAATTAACCCTAAATAACATTATAGTGTCTGTTCTTGTCCCCTTAGACTTTTTAACATCCTGAGCATCCACTCCCAGGAGCAAAAATAATATTTCGTCTTTTACCTTTTGTTCAGGTTCAGCTTCTTCTAAATTTTCATATGTATCCTTAGCACTTACTTCCGATGGAACAAAGTTGCTTTTTAGATTATTTGTCCTATTAAATCCAATAATTATCAAAGTAAAGGCTGTCATGGATATTATAAAGGATAATAAAAATTTTTTCTTCATAAGTTCACCTCTTGGGTTATGTATTATCTTAAATCTTACTACATAAATAGATATATTACAATTATAAGTAGGATTTTTATAGTTACAATTTGATTACAAAAAAATACTCCTATTATTTTTTCAAACAATAGGAGCAGGTTCCTGTAAGAAGAAGATGATTTTCATTAATAATAGTGCCTTTAAGTTCATCTGGAAGATAAACATTTATATCTGCTGGAACATCATAGATTTTTTCGCAGACATCACATTTCAAATGACTGTGTTTTGACCTTATAAGTTCGTATCGCATCTTATTATCATATAAATTAACAACACCAACTATTTCTTTTTCAACAAATAATTTCAAAGTATTATAGACCGTTGTTTTAGAAAGTGTTGGGAAAAACGCCACCAAGTCGAGGTAAATCTCATCAACTGTGGGATGTATTTTATCTTTAGATAAATAATCATAAATTTTTATTCTAGTATAAGAAGGAGTAATTTCCTTGTTCTTCAATATTTGGGTAATCATTTCTTGGTTTTCTATCATTTTAACACCTCGTTATGAATTTATTTAGAAGTTATTGACATTTCTTCTCCAATAGGTTAATATTGATGTAATGACTACATAATTGTAATGATTACAATTATGTTTCTATTACACATACTATTATAATGCTTTTATGTAAATTAGTAAAGTAAATGTAATAGATAAAAGATTATAGGAGGGGAATTCATGGGAGAAGAAATGAAAGTTGGATGTGCAAGACCAGTATCAAATAAGAAAAAAGAAGAAGTACTTAATACACCATTAGTTGAAAAAAGGGAGGAAATGCAAATGATTAGAGTAGGAAAACCAGCACCACTATTTGAAGCACAAGCATACCAGGATGGAAAGTTTACAAATGTTAAATTAGAAGATTATAGGGGCAAATGGGTATTATTATGCTTTTATCCAGGCGACTTTACTTTTGTCTGAGCTACTGAAGTCTCAGCAGTTGCTGAAAAGTATGAAGATTTACAAAAATTAGGAGTAGAAGTATTATCAGTTAGTGTGGATAGTGTATTTGTTCACAAAATGTGGAACGACCATGAATTATCCAAAATGATAGATGGAGACATTCCTTTCCCAATGTTGGCAGATCAAAGTGGAGATATAGGTAAAATGTATGGAATCTATGATGATGAAGCAGGAGTAGAAACTAGAGGTAGATTTATTATAGATCCAGATGGAATAGTTCAAGGTTACGAGGTGCTTACACCTCCAGTTGGAAGAAACGTAATGGAAAGTATAAGACAAGTTCAGGCCTATCAATTAGTTAGAAAAACTAAAGGTGGAGAAGTTGCTCCAGCTGGTTGGAAACCAGGTAAAAATACATTAAAACCAGGACCAGATTTAGTAGGAAATGTTTGGAAAGAGTGGAAGGTAAGCGAAGCTTTTGAAGATTAATATAAATATTAAAATGGAACGGCGAAAACACCGTTCCATTTTTTTTAGCTAATTATGCCTTCTAGCCAAATCATTTAGCAATTCAGAGGTTAATTTATTTACGTCTTCTATTTGGCTGTTTAGTTGATTTAATTTTTCTGCTAATTCTTTGTCTTTTGGTCTAGCCAAATCATTGGAATTAAGCATCATAGAAATACTATTTGTATATTCCATATTGAAAAGGTTGTTTTCTTCGATTTTTTTAGTTTGATTAATTATCTCACTTATAGAATTTAGATTTTCCATACAATCATCCTTTCCTAACTTATATGATTAGTATGGATGTTTTTATGAAAATTATCACATTTTAAATAAATACCATTTGCAGGTAGATAATTCATATTTTAATTCAAATATTTTTTGTACATCATTAATAATACTCTCGCATCTATAAAGTATCATTTTATTTCCTGCTAATTTTTCTTCTTGTCTAAAAAGAATTTTATCTACTCTAATTACTGTAAGGCTCATATCTTCAGCTGTAATTCTATATCTCAAGGGTACAGGATAAGCATCCTTATTAAACCAGGCAATCATCTCTATGGGTTTCATTAATATTTTCATATATATCGCTCCTAAAACTTACTAGACATCATTGGGTATTCATCTTCCATAACAACTCCACCTATTAGAGGATTAATTCCAGAATGTAGAAAACAAGATCGTATAACGGAATCATATCCAAATCTATATCTTAATTTATCTATGGTTTTATCTAATTTTTCCTCTTTTTTATTATAATCTTCCAAAATAGATAATTGAAAAAAGTCGTTTGAAGAAAGTTCAGATATATTTATAGAAAATCTTCTTAATTGTTCCCCTTTCCACATTTCATCAAAGAGACTTTTAGCCGTTCTATAAATTAGATTGGTAGAAGAGGTGGGGATATCTAAACGTCTTTGGTGAGAATAAGAATAAAAATCTTTATTCTTTATTGAAACAGATATTACACTAGCATTTTGCTCTATATCTCTAATCCGCATTCCAATCATTTCAGAAATAGCTAGAAGTATCATATGCGCCTCACGTCTATTATCCACATCAAAGGAAGTAGTTGTAGAATTACCTACGGATTTAACAGGAATAGGAGTATTTCTAACAGATGAGTCTTCAATACCATTGGCATAATTCCATATCAAAAGCCCAGGTTTTTTTAACCATGAATATATATACTCTCTGTCTAAAAGTGCTAATTCTCCTATGGTAAATATTCCTCTTCCATTTAACTTGGCCTTTGTTCTAGAGCCTACCATAAATAATTCTTCTACTGCTAAGGGCCACATCTTATCTTTTATTTCATAAGAAAATAGAGTATGGACATTGTTAGGCTTTTTAAAATCTGAAGCCATTTTTGCTAACAATTTGTTATCACCAATACCTATATTAACAGTAAAACCTAATTCTTTTTCTATTCTATCTTTAATCTCATAGGCTGCATCTAGCCAGTGTGTTTGACCATTGGAATAATCTAAAAATACTTCATCAATAGAATACCTTTGTATATCAGGAGAATATTCTTTGACCAAATTTACCATAGCATCACTGGCATTTATGTATCTTTCATAGTTAGGGGGTACCATAACTAATTCTGGACATTTTTGAAAGGCTGAATATACAGTTTCTCCAGTTATGATATTAAAGTTTTTAGCAGGAATGGACTTGGCTAATACTATTCCATGCCTTTTATTCTGATCGCCCCCAACGATGGAGGGGATGGTTCTTAAATCAATTTCAGCCCCATGCTGAAGAGCGTAACTAGCCTCCCAAGATAGATAAGCTGAATTTACATCTATATGAAAAATAATTCTTCCTTTCATAAAAACAACTCCTAACTACAATATATGTTCAATTACATAATAACAGAACACTTGTTCGGAGTCAATGAAATAATAAATCCAATTTATAGGAAATGGAAAAATAGCCCTTGAGATCAAAGGCTATTAGCTAATTTTAAAATTTACTTGTTATTACATTTTATTTACGTCATCTACCCATTCTTTTGCTTTTTCAACTGAATCTTCTGTAGGTATTGAAACTTTTGAATCTGCCACCTTACATTCTGTCTTATAATAAACGTCAGTTGCTGTATCTTCAAGCTTTGGTTCTTTATGTTGCTTATATGATCCTGAACCTTCTAGATCTTGAGGTTCTACTGCTTCCTTGTTTTCTACTTCTTCAACTTGGCAACTATCAAGTTCTTTGTCTAAACCTCGTTTGTCTTTATGAATATACATAACAATACCTCCTTAATATTTCTAACTATAGTACTTATACCCTTAAACTTTAATATAATGCAGTAAATTTAATTTATTTCAATAATACGGGGCAGTGGAATATAATTACTGTCTCCCATTTTCTTCTCTTTAATAGTTCCATCATTGTATATTATAGTAAGAGTGGATTTAATTTGTGCACCATTCATACCTTCAATTTTCACATTCATTTCTCCCTTATTTAATTTTTCATTTTTAATATACTTAACAGATGGTTCTATTATATTCTTAGTTTCATGATTCCATTGAACTATAGGTGGATTCCCAATGCCATAGAACCCCATATAAAGCCTATTACCAATGAGTTCTGCCCAAATCAATATATTACCATCAGTAGTGTTTTTAAATCTAAAATCCTTGACTCCATAGGCTACAGTAGCATCTTGACCATAGGGTACATAATTAATTGGCATAGAGTGATTGTGTCTTTCAATAACTTCTAAATCTGATAGGGCTACTAGATTATATAGAGTTGTAGCTATTTTACAAACTCCTCCACCTTCAGTCATTATTATTTCACCACTACTATATGATGCTCCAGTTTTATATCCCTTAGAATTAGTATAAGGACCTATTGCAGAATTTTGTGAAAACACCTTATTCGCTTTAATAATTTTCCCGGTTATATTTTTGCTAGCAAAACTTACATTGTATTCTTCACCTGGTAATGGATTTTTTAGAACAGAACAATATGCTGCCAGTAGATTTGGAGTATTATATTTTTCTTTAGCCTTTAAAAAATCCTTATTATTTCTCCAAGGTAAATTAGTAACTGGACCTGAAACATGAGGTATATCATAATTATCCAACACTGGATTAATATTAATATCTATTTCCTTATCTCTTGATATAACTTGGTCAACATTAGCTGGTATAACTTTATCGACTAAACTATTATAAGTATTATTATTAAAGAAAGAAAAAGGAAATAGAAACATTGCAAGATTGGTAATAAATATTGTTTTATAGATACTCATATAAACCTCCATTAATAAGACTTAATAATTAGTTTATTACCAATCACATTTTTTATTCCCTTATGAAAAATATATTTGTGTTATAATTAGATAGAGAAACAAGAATAGGAGAATAATATGAGATTAATACAGGTTGATAATAAATATAAAAATGATTTTATCAAGTTTTATGAAAAAAGATATTTAAATGATCCCTTAAAAAGAAATTCTATGTCTGGTCTTTTAAAGGACTTATTAAATGGAAAATCTGAAGTGTGTAAAATGGTAGATTTAGAGCCTGTAATGGTGGTGGAAGACAATGATATTATAATGATATCAGTTCTTGCATATGCACATAGATTACCAGAGTTTTTACAAATAGGATTTTTTGAGGCTATAAAATCAGATATGAAAGCTTTTAAACTTATACTAGACAGGGCAGAGATATTAGCTAAAGAAAAGGGTGCAATGAAAATATCAGCTAGCTTAAATATACATGTAAATTATGGACTAGGATTTCTAGCTAGTGGTTATGATAAAAAGCAAAGCTTTGGGATGCCTCATAATCCTGAGTTTTACCACCAATTTTTTAATGAAAACGGATTTCAATCTATTCCTATGGTCTCATATAAAAAAGATATGAATACAATAGATAAATTATTTAATGACAGTCTAATAAAAAGATTAGAAGATAGATATAGTGTGAGGGGAGTAGACTTTAAGAATTTAAAAAGTGAAGCAGAAATATATACCAGTATTAATAATAGAGCGTTTAAGGAGCATTTATTTTACTATGAAAGAAAAGCAGCTGAAGACTTAGAATTATTTAAAGACTTTCAACATTTATTAAAAAGTGAAAATCTTTTATTTGTTGAAAAGAATGGACAAGCTGTTGGTTTTATGTTGTGGTATCCAGATTTTCATCA
>CAZAGS010000077.1:5318-7619 GCA_964484955.1 uncultured Tissierellaceae bacterium | reverse complement strand
TCTTCTTGGTCCTGCTAGTATATCTTTACCTATATATAATAGGCCTTGTTCATTTGACTTTACACTCCATTTAACAAGCATAATATTTCCTTCTACAATTTCTATTCCTGTTATGCATCTTGGGTGAACACCACTTCCATCGTTAAAGTAAGCTAAGTCACCAAGTTCAGGAAAATGGGGTCTATGATTGTGGCCTGCTATAATAATATGATTATTTCTTTCTGCCCATAGTGTTAATCTTTCGGCCATTTTGTGTTTCTTTTTATAATTCTTAGCTGTTCTTGTTACATCATTAACTCCATAAAGTTCTAAAGGTCTCCATAAATACCTTACTAAAAATCTAGTAATCATCCAAATATCATAATTTATAAATTCCACCTGGTGGCCGTGGACTAAGAAGATCTTTTTATTATGCCTTTTATAATTTAATCGGAGGCCTTGGTGAACTTTTATATCTTTAAACAGGGGCAGCTCCTTTTTCTTTCTCTCATTATAATAATAAAAAAGGTTTTTTTCAACAAATTGCATGTCTTTCTTTACTATATCATGATTACCATATATCATATAGAATCTATTGTCTTTATAAAACTTTGACATCAACCAAAATACATGACTATGCTCTCTTAGGATTTCTTTAAAATCTCTTAATTCCCAAAGGTCATCCCCATCTCCTAATTCAATATAGGTGAAACCATTTTTATAATAATGGCTTAATGCTGCAAAAAATATATTCTGATTGCCAGCAAAAGAATCTGACCAATTCCCATCCCCTCTATGAAGATCACTCATGATAATAATTTTAGAATTATGATCAATATCTATTTCATGTGAATTATTAAAGATCTTATTTAACCTATTAAATATTTTCATAGATATCCCGCCCAATATATCAGTAATATTAGACTATTCACAGGTTAGATATTCGGTTACAATTTGAAAATCTCTTTTGCCTTACCCATTAAAAGTATATTATGGAGCATATTAGGTGCAATGCTTTGTAAGGCAATTATCTTATCTAATGCATTATTATAATCCGTGGTAAGACGATTATATTCATCACATAATAGTTTGTTTTTCTTTTGTGTTATTTCATCTAATTCTTTGATTCTTGTAAAAGGCTGAGGAGTTTTTGGCTGAGAAAAGATCAAGCTTACTGTTTTATCACTAAAGAAGATCTCTCTTCTACCATAACCAGCCTTTTTTAATGCTTGTATAAATGCATTACGCATATTTTGGTCTTTAAAAGTAATTGTAATCTTTGCTGCCAATTCCCAAGGCTGTGAAAATTCACCTAATATAAATCCAGTTAGCCACCAGTGTAGCTCTTTCCTCATCATAATAATTTTACCATTCTTAACTAGTGTAAATTCCATTTTAAGCATATCTTCGTCATCTACACAGTCATAGTGGTTCCAGTTAAAATATTGATTGAATAAATCTGGCTTGTCTGTGTAATATACTCCTATTTCAAATCCTGTTGTCATTCCATATTGTCCCTTCCAAAATTCTATTAGCCATCTTTTATTGTTATATTCAAAATATATAGGTTCACAATCTATTATCATAGATGTTGGTGCTGCCGCCTCGTCATATAGTCTTGTATAGCCCATGTCTCTTTGCCATGCATTTATATGAGTATAGAAAATATCCCTATGTGGATCATATATATAGCCATAGGGTTTTAAAAATTCATTAAAAGTCTCTAAATCCTTTATCATATTAAAATCTATTGAAGTCTTTGATTTTAATCTTTTAAAAATAATTATAACTATTAAAAACAATACAGTTATTGTTAAAAATATTAATATAGGGTTATTCATTAGATATTCAAACATAAAAACCACCTCACTTATCACTATTAGTACATGATATTCATGAGGTGGTCATTTTGACAAGGTTTACCTATTAACATTGATGAAGAAAAGGATCAGGTAGAAAAGTATAGTGCAAAAAGAACCGTCCCCGGTGCACCTATTTTACTCTGTCATAAATCATAAGCACTGTATTTAACTTTCTACCAGGTGTTGTAATCATCTTGCCTTTGGCATATAGGCCTGAGGATGCTCCACCGTCTAGATTCATAGCTTTATGGCAATTGAGATTTTTCATTATATGGGCTAGTTGATTCATAGTTAGGCCACTTCCAGTAACTAAAATTAGTTTATTATCTTGTGTAATTCCAAGGGCTGATCTTTGATTAGCATCTGAGACTATTTTAGCTTCTGTAAATCCTTGTGATAAATAATCTGTAATAACAAGACCATTATTAACTAAGAATGGTCCTGCAGAAATCATATCTTC
>CAZAGS010000077.1:0-5218 GCA_964484955.1 uncultured Tissierellaceae bacterium | reverse complement strand
TATACTCCAGATGAATCTATTGGATTTGTGTTAATATACCATATATTAAATAGGTTAAAGTCCATTTTATTAGTTGCATTGTTCCATTGATTTTTAGTTTTCTTATCTATAGATCCAAACAATTTGGTATTCTTTGAAGTTAGTGCAGGTGCCACAGCTGCTGGAGTCGGCACTGGCGCAGTCTCTGCTTTTCCAGCTACAGCTTCCATTTTATAAGATAATTCTACTGTGGACCCTATTTTAAATCTATCGCTTATATATTGATCCGTGGCAGAATCTTTTCCATAATATATTAAATATCCATTAGCTGGAATTGTTGTTACCAAGGGATTTTTAGTAATTTTTGTAACTTTATTATGGATTACTTCTATAACTGTTCCACTATTTAATGTAATAGTTGGTCCTCTATCTGGGGTAAATAAATATACTCCCTCGGTATCTGTAGGCAGGCTATTTACATACCATATATTAAATAAATTAAAGTCCATTTTTTGTGTTGTATTGTTCCACTGGTTAGTTCTCTTTCCATTTAAATAACCATGAATAATAGTTTTAAATCTGTCCATTTCCAATTTGTTTTTACCAGTTATCATAAGGCTGGTATTTTCTCCTACTAAATATGTAAATCTGTTATTTTTCTTTATGCTTCCATAGGGTTCTAATGAGCTATAGGCATCAAAGAAATTAGCATTTATAGCAGCTATTGGCTTTTTCCTATTTATCATAGCTTGGAAATCTTCTGAGCCACTTAGCTTATCATTTGCAGTCACTACCTCTAATTCCATATCAGCACTGTTTAAATCAAGGGTTACTACATTGACTGTTTTATTAACTCCACCAATATTAAAGCTTCTCTGCCCCGTAGTCACATTTTCCGGGACTGCAAAAACACTGTTTGTAAAAGTAAATAATAATATAAAAGCTAAAATATAAATTCTATTTTTCTTCATTAATTACCTCCCTAAAGCGAACTTTATAACATTGTATCACTATATGTATATTATTGCCATATTATTAACATAATTTTCTATTAATAAATCTGTAACCTCTTTGTTACACAAAGATATTGGAAAATATATATAATTAAAGATAGATAGGAGTGAGTAAAATGAAAATAAAATCCCTTTTCATGGCAACTATAATTCTCATCTTAGGATTACTTACATCAGCTTGCACTGGTTCAAAATCAATGCCTGTGGTAATTCCTTTAGAAGAGTCAGTTAAGGAGATAATAACTTCAAAGGGAGATAATTATGATTTCCTTTCAGATGAATTATATAATGAAAAAATGGAAGAACTTATTAATACTATTTTAAGCAAGTTTAAATCTTATAAGGTAGTATATAAATTAGGAAATTTGAATGAAGACTCTATCCCCGAGATATCAGTTTTTATAGAAAGAAACCCAGAGGATATGGAAGACCAAGGCTTGCTACAAGTTTATAAATTTAATGGAGAAGGATATGGCCTGATTGACGAGATTAAGATGAACTATGACAATGTTAATTATAAGATGGAAATAGGCAAAATATCAGAAAATCAAAATGGCCTACTATTAAGCAATCAAGTAGGAGCTCATTCTGGTATTACCTATGGCTTTATATTAGAAAATGGAAAACTAAAAAGTATTTTAAATGATAAAAAGCTAAACTTAATGTCTGTTTATACTAGTAATGAAATTAAGGATATAGATGATGATGGGATATTGGAATTCAGTATCTTCGCCATAGATCCAGAGACTATAGAACAAAGTGCTGTGGGGTCCGACAAAATAAGCCTTTGGTATAAATGGGATGGTAAAGATGGTGGTATATTAACACAAGTAGATAGAGAAGTTCCCCTTCTTGAATCTGATAATGAGGCTTTTAGAAGTATAAAGTCATTGATACGTTCAGATAAAAAGAAAGCTTACAATGAATTAATTAACAGGGCACCTGGCTTATCATATATTGATAATTCAATCTTGTTATTTGATTATATACAGGAATTAGAAGCAGGTTTAAATCGTAGAAGTCTAGAGGTTCAGGACCTTTTTAATAATTATCAATCAGGATACCTTTTAAATGAATATGGCTTATCTATAGAACGATTAAATGAATTAGAATATTTGAAAAGAGAAAAAACTCTTGAAAATGAAGTGGAGTTAAAAAATCTCCTTATAGACAATTTAAATTTAGGATTAAAGTTAAAGATTTCCGAGGGTAAATATTATTATGTAATTAACTATGGTAAGTTAAGCGAAAAGCTCAGTGAAAATATTTCAAATGAATATAGAGATTTTTTAAACATTCTAGCTTTAGATAGCAATGACCCATATTTAATCAGTGATAGCCTAATGATAAGTTACGAAAAGTTAGGTGATAGAATTAATATTTTAGAGAAGTTTATATTAACTTATCCTTATTCTGAATATATCTCTAAAGTAGAAGAACTTTACAGATCATATAATAAGACCTTTATATTTGGTGATATTCATAACTCGAATTTTGATAAAGAAACTAATAAAATAAAGGATGAAGTATTAATTAACTGGCAAATATATACAGATAAGTATCCACATTCATATTTTTCTGATAAGTTAAAAGAATTTTCACTTGATATTATAAACAATGAAAATATCTTATCTCCACAAATCTTAGAAAAATATAGTGACATATATTAATAATCACAAATTCCCTCTATTCTAATATTATGTATCATAGGATATTAGAAAGGGGGATTTTTTATGTTATCTAGAAAGGAATTTATTAAAGCATCCTTAGAAGTCAATTTGTTTTTTCAAAGAATAATGAAAGAGCATATGTTTTTTATTGAAACTAGCCTAAGTGCAGCTGAACCTGTTTATATATATGAAGCTGATGTTCTAAAAAGAAGTATGGAGCAATTATTAGCTGAAACAGTTACACTATCTCAAGGTGCAGTAGCTAATGATGTTTTGAAGTCTAATGAAATAGTTACACAATATACTCTGGCTGCTGAAAGAATTACGTCAGAATTAACAGGTGGAAGTTTAGATACAATGATTACTAAAGCTGAGCTAAAGTTAGTTCACAATCCAAACTTTGATTATAGTCTCTTGTTAGAGGATAAGATTATTAGCCTAAACAATAGAACATTAAACATTTTAGAAGAAATAATAGGATTTAAAAAGGCCATATACAATCTTGTATTGGAATGTAAAATAGGTTCAACTATGTATCCACATATGTATGAGCATATAATTGAAGAAGCAGACCTATATGAAGAAATATTAAAATCTCTAAGATTTAAAAGACTTCCACAGAAAACTCTTTGTGAAGAGTTAAATTTCTGGAATGAAATAATGGCAGAGCATTCTGAATTTATTAATGGATTGCTAGACCCTACACAAAGAAGGTTGAAGGCAAGTGCAGAGGACTTTGCTAGAATATTTGAAAGGCTAGTAAAAGACTGTCTACGATGCTCTAGAAGAGAAATATTATGTAGAAGCCTAAAGGCTACAGAAGATATTAGGGAATTCAAAGAGGCTGCAACAAAAGGTATAATCCAATGTGAAATTGAATCCATTATACCACCCCTATTAGCAGACCATGTATATAGGGAAGCTAATCATTATTTAAGATTATTAAAATCCTTAACCAAACAAAAAATCTAACATTAATGTTAGATTTTTTACTTTTATTCATATATTAAATTGTCATCAAAATCATCATAAGATAAGACTGTATACAATTTTGCTTTTGTCGCCTCTTTATATGGCTTTAAGAAAAGAAATCCTATTCCAAATAACAGGCTAGCAAGTAGATCCCAACCAATAAAAGATAAGTCCAGTACAAACATTTCCCACTTATGACCATTGGTCATTTCTCGACTTCGTGTGATAGCCTCATTTGTAGACAAATTTGGGTCTTTTGATAATATGTAAGGAACCATACTATATTCATAAGTTTTAATAATTCCAGGTATTATAAATAGGAAGAACCATAATACATTATAGACATCTCGGATAAACAAAGTTTTTACAATATCAAAATACTCATCTCTATTAAATACTGTAAATAGATTTCTAACTGTTACATCCTCATTAAAGCCTCTAATAAAAAATCTTGATTGCCCCACTTCTAGAGCATAGCCAATGGTTATTTTAACTGCAATAAATAATAATGCAAAAAATGCAAATGTAGAAGTTCCTATAATAAGAAAAGGGTTTCTTCCTAGTCTTTTAGCAAAAGTATTAAATACTATATTGTCAGGGGCAATAGTAATGCCTCTATCCCGAATTCTATGTTCAAAGCTAGGGTTTTCAAACCGATTTGTCTCAAGCCTATTTCTTGAATTGGATGATGTACCTCCTCCTACAATAATCACTATAAGGCATACTAGAAAAGCCTTCCAATAATGTCTTCTCAAAAAATCCTTTGCTCCATCTTTTAACATTCTACGCGTCCACATTAAATATCAACCCCCTTATTTATTCCAATATTAATTGTTCATCAATTTCATCAAATCCTGCCAATGTTTCATAAAGTTTTGCATATGTAGCTTCCCTATAAGGGGATACAAAATAAGTTCCTAATCCAAGTAGCAAGTATCCTAATAAATCCCAGCCAATAAATGAAATATCTAATACAAAAATATCCCACTTATGACCATCTGTCATTTTCCTACTTCTTTGTATAGCCTGTTGTGGGGATATACCACTATCATTAGCTAATATATATGGCACCATCCTATATTGATAGGACTTAATAATTCCAGGTATTATAAATAACAAAGTCCAAAGTAATGTATATAAACCTCTAATAAACATTACCTTTACAGAATTCCAATACTCCTCTGGGAAATCAAAATAAGACCAAAGTTTTTTTATATTTGTATCTCCTTTTAGCCCATCCAAGAAAAATCCAGCCTGACCTACCTTTAAGACAGATCCAACAAAGATATTGAAGAGTATAAAAGAAATAGTTAAAAGTAAGTAAAAATCACTGGGTATAAAGATAATTGGTGTAGAAAATGTCTTAGCAGAAATATAATTAAAAACCCTATTTTCAAGTTTTATAGGGGTCTTAGTTGCCATAAAAAATAGACCTTCCTTTTCCATGTAATAATCAAACTCTTTTTTACTCAAGCTAGTGTTAATATGAGTGGTTGTTAGCAGAATTACAATAAGGCATACAATAAATGCCTTCCAATAATTCTCCCTTAAAAATCCTTTGGCAGATGTCTTTAGTTCTTTCCT
>CAZAGS010000076.1:0-7673 GCA_964484955.1 uncultured Tissierellaceae bacterium | reverse complement strand
CTCATAACCGGTAGGTCCGGGGTTCGAGTCCCTGAAGGCCCACCAAATTTTATTAGACTTTTAGTTATTATAACTAAGGGTCTTTTTTTTATTTAAATTTACATTATAAATTTCCCTATTTATGTTAATACTAGATAGGGAAAGGATGATTATATGGATAAAACAGTTGGCATACCTAGAGCTATGCTATTTTATGAATATTTTCCCATGTGGGAAAGTTTTTTTGATTCTTTAAATGTTAAGATCATTGCATCACCTAAGACTAATAAAGACATATTAAATTCTGGGATAACTAATTCTGTAGATGAATCATGTTTGCCTGTGAAGTTATTTCATGGCCATGTAGATTATCTTAAAGACAAGGTAGATTATATATTTATACCAAAATTTATAAGTATATATAAGAAAGAATATTGTTGTCCAAAACTTTTAGGACTGCCTGAGATGATAAAGCATAGCATTTATGATTTACCAATTTTAATTAGTCCAGAAATTAATATGGATAAAAGAAATAGTATTAAAGAGGCTGCATTTGAAATAGGGTCTATTTTAGGAAAAAGTAGATTTTTAATTTCTAAAGCCTATAAAAACTCATTATCTTCACTTAAAGAATTAGAAGTTTGGCAAACAAAGAGGGAATTATTTGGAAATGAAAATATGGATATTTTAGTATTAGGCCATAGTTATAATGTATTTGATGAGTTTTTAAATATGGGACTGCTTCAAAAGTTAAAAGAACAAAATATTAACATATTACTTTCAGAAGACATAAATGAAGAAGAAATTAGGGATTATTCAAACCGAATTAAAAAAAGAATGTTCTGGACTCACGGTAGGAGAATAGTTGGTTCAGCCTTTTCTATGATTGAAAAGGGTAGTATTGATGGAATAATATATTTAAGTAGTTTTGGTTGTGGATTAGATTCTGTATTAATACATTTAGTAACTAGGAATGCTCTAGAATGTGAAATACCAATAATGATTATGACATTAGATGAACAGACAGGAGAAGCAGGTTTTAATACTAGATTAGAGGCATTTTTGGATATGATTGAATGGAGGTTGAGAAATGAAAATTACATTCCCTCACTTAGGTAATGTTTATATTGCTGGAAAAGCATTTTTAGAGGAGCTTGGTCATGAAGTAATAACCCCGCCAGTATGTACTAATAGGACTCTTGAAATTGGTACCAAATATTCACCAGAGATGATGTGTCTACCTTTTAAGATATTCATAGGTAATTATATAGAAAGTATAGAAAAAGGTGCGGATACAATACTAATTACTGGAAGTTGTGGCCCTTGTAGATTTGGACTTTACTCTATTATGCAAGAAGACATTTTAAAGGACTTAGGTTATGATGTTGATATTATTGTACTTGAAGGCCTGGGTGAAGGATATTTACAGTTTATTAAAAACCTTATGAGATTATTTAAATCTTCTTCAATAATAGAAATAAGTAAAATTGCTAGATTGGCATTAATATTAATAAAGAGAGCAGATAATCTGACGGATTTATCAAATAATATTAGGGCGTATGCCTTGGATAAAAATAAAGTCAATAAAATAATGGACAATTATTTTCAACAAACTGACAATACACATGGTGTTGATGAGTTGGTTAAATTAATAAATGATACTGAAAATGATCTTAGAAATGTTGAAATAGATATAGGCTATAAACCTTTAAAGATAGGGATAATCGGTGAGATATATACAATTATTGAACCCTTTGTTAACTTAAATGTAGAAAGAAAATTAGGGGATATGGGTGTACTTGTAGATAAATCACTTACTCCAACTAAATGGTTAGAACACCACGTATTTTCATATCCTTTTGGCTCTAAGGAAGAGAACAACAAATACAGGCTAGCACAGCCATATCTTAAAACTTTAGTTGGAGGACATGGAAGAGAGACTATTGGAAGTGCAATTCATTATAAAAACTTGGGTTATGATGGAGTCATACAAATACTCCCACTAAATTGTATGCCAGAAATAGTTGCAAAGAGCATCTTAAAAACTGTGGAAAAAGATATTAATATGCCTATAATGACTTTAGTAGTTGATGAAATGACTGGAGAAGCAGGTTTCTTAACAAGATTAGAGGCTTTTGTAGATTTAATTTCACGAAGAAAAGAGGAAATCACAATTGGATAATTATCATTTAGGATTGGATGTAGGGTCTGTCAGTACAAATATAGTACTTTTAGATGAATATAATAATCTTGTTTATAAAAAATACTTAAGAACCCAAGGCAAACCTATAGAAGTAATTAAGGAAGGTTTTAGAGATCTATCAAATAAATATGATTATGAAAATATTATTAGTGCCGGAGTTACAGGAAGTGGTCGCTATCTAGCATCAATTATTATAGGTGGTGATATTGTAAAAAATGAAATTACTTCACATGCTGTGGCTGCATTAAACTCTAATAAAGATGTAAGAACTATAATTGAGATAGGTGGCCAAGATTCAAAAATAATAATTATAAGGGATGGTATAGTAATAGATTTTGCAATGAACACTGTATGTGCTGCAGGAACAGGATCTTTTCTAGATAGGCAGGCTTTACGATTAGGAATTGATATTGAGATATTTGGAAATATGGCAATAGATTCTAATAATCCAGTTAGAATAGCAGGTAGATGTGCAGTCTTTGCAGAATCTGATATGATACACAAGCAACAATTAGGACACAATCAAGAAGATATCATATATGGCTTATGTGAAGCCCTAACTAGAAATTATTTAAGTAATGTAGGTAAAGGTAAAGATATTCAGAGACCTATATTATTTCAAGGTGGTGTTGCTGCAAATAAAGGTATAAAGAAGGCTTTTGAGATAGAACTAGAAAAAGAAGTAATAATTCCTGAAAACTTTGATGTAATGGGTGCTATTGGGGCGGCTATATTAGGTAAGGAAAAAGCCTTAACACAAGGATATACTGATTTCAAAGGGGTTAATATATATAAAAATACTTATAAAGTTGAACCCATAGAGTGCAATGATTGTTCAAATTCCTGTGAGATCTTACAAATCAAAGAAGAGGATAAATTGCTAGCAAGATTTGGCGATAAATGTGGGAAATGGTCATCTTAAAAGGATATTAATCTTAGATTAATATCCTTTTAAATAAGAATTCCATTATTTGTTTTATATTGTCTATTATAAAGTCTTTTTCTACCTTTAATAAAATTACACCCTTGGGTGGTTTATATTCTGATTCATCTATAATATTAAGTGAGAATTCTTGAGCATAAATAAATAAACAACTGACTTTAGGACGAATTAGGCCCTTTTTATACTCTAATGTAAATAGAAATTCGTCTTTTTCACCCATAAGAAACTTAAAATTATCATCATAATGATTAACTTTTAAGTTTAATTCACTTTCGATAAATCCTTCAATAATTAAAAAATCTCCCTGTGCTTTCATATCATTAATAATTATGTTTAAATCTTCATCCTTAATTGATAATGATATGGTTTTTCTATCCCTTAATATATCAAGTACTTTAAATAGATCTAACATATAAAATAAGTCATCATAGTTATGCCTTAATATTTTAATCCTTAAGTCTTGGTTTTTTGATAAAAGATATTCCTTATAAAAATCTATACAATCCTTACCAGAATAAATATCTTCTCTATAAATACCAATAAATTGTTCTAAAGTTTTTAGTTTATAGTTTTGTAAATTTAAATATTGCTTATTCCTCCTGACTATTGCATATAGATCTAAAGATTCAAATTGCGAAATTTCAAAATCAATATTATACATTTTAAATCTATTATCTAAATAAGGCAAATCGAAGGAATCACCATTATAAGTTATTATAGTATGAAAACCTGAAATTGCTTGGACAAGTTTTTTTAGCATAAGCTCTTCTTCTTGAATACTCTCTGCAAAATACTGGACTAGATTCCAGAGACCTTCACATTTATCAAAATAGACAAGGCCAACTAAATATATCATGTCCCTATTTCTATTTAGTCCTAAGCTTTCTATATCTAGAAAACAAGACTCATGGCTTAAAGAATAATCATTGAAAGATAAATCATGTTCAAACTTACTTTTTATTATTTTCATTTTATCACCTATTATAGATATTACATCATATAGAAATAAATGTACAGTGAAGAAAAGTAATACAAGGTACTCAATTTGAGCACCTTGTAAATTAGAATTCTTGATAGTCCATATTTTCAACTTCATCTATTTCATCTATACCATCTATACCATCTACAGCCAGTCTATATCTTGGCTTGTGACAAGGTGGACCTGGAGGACTATTTTCATCTATTTGTCTAGGAAATAAAGTTGGGAAATCTGTACAAATAGGAGAAATCTCTGGGGACAACTCTGGGAATCCAGTAGAAAGAACACAAAGCTGTACAGGTACAATTATCTTCTTTTCACAGGCTATACATAGGGCTATGATTAGGTCTATTCTTATCTGTCCAGTTTCAGGACAAACTGTTATATCTCTTGAGATACTATTAGTTGCAAGTCTTACTTCACAAAGTACATTACAGAATTCAGTAAATCTTGGGAAGAATGCAGAACCTTGTACTGATGGAACACATAATTCAAAGAAATTAGTCAACATAATTGGTGATAATGGTGGAGCAATTGGAACATTACCATAAATTTTGAAATTAACTCTTCTTCCTCTAGCATCTTGGATTCTTAATTCCATTTCAATGTATACGTTTCCTCTTAGAAGAACTCTTTGTGTTCCAAATACAGGAGTTCCTTTACCTAATTCGTCACAACCTTCAGTAGTTGTATAAATTAGTTTTTCTGTAGCTAATCCATCTGGGCCAATTACTTCTACATATTTACCGTTTTCATGCTTTAGAAAATCTCCACCTGACAAAGAAGTCTCAGGATTAATTGAAAAGTTTCTTGGGTCAGCAATATTAGCAGGATTAAAATATTTTCTACACTTAATAGACAATACATTTAATATTCTTGCGCCTGCTGGTAATCTAGGGGTAAATAGAGCATCGTTTACAGTTGCAAGAGCTTGAAGATGAACAAGTGTTGCATCATATACTTTTTGGACAAATACAGGTTCTGTAACTACATGTCTAAGAGTGCCATCCCAGTCACATCCAGTAGTAGCGTTACAGCATCTGTCATCTATTCCCATAACATCTGTATCGGGCTTAAAATTCGGTATCATATTATAACCTCCTCAAATAATTTTATATATATTCTCATTGTTAATATATTCTAAGTTAATTAAAGGTGTGACTAAATATCATACATATTTAATTAAGGCAAGTAATATTTATTAGTAAAGGAAGGTGATAGTTTTGGCATTTTATAATAATAAAGCAATTTTATTAGAACTAGATAAAGAAAACTTATATTTGTTTCAGGATATTAAAAATGAAATCAGCATGAATCATTTTAATTATAAAAGCAATATAAGTAAAAAAGATAATATATGCAGTGACTGTAATGGTGAATTTGATATTACTCTTATAGAAGATAGCATTTATCTAGTTTATCAAGATCTATTAAGGAATTTAAATTTATCCATAATCAAAGAAAACAAAATAACAAATATACCAATGACCGATGAGCCAATGGATAGGATATATGAATTGAATATATTCAATTCTAAGGGGCTCCTGAATATGGTTTATTTAAAGGCCCTATTAACTGAAGAAAAAACTTATAGGATAATTCATAACTATATAGAAGATAATGAATGGAAAAGTAATAGTGTTACAGATGTAAAGATAGATCAAGCTATTAATCCAATGAAAATTATAAAAAAAGATGAAAATTTTATCCTGTGTTTTTATAATGGCAATGTAATCTGTATAAAAGAATTAAATAGTGAAGATTCCAAATGGGATGAAACTATAGTATTAACAAAATCAAAAAATAAACGATTATATTTAGATATATTACTAATAGAAAATACAATTCATTTAGTTTATTCACAATATCAAAATCATAATTACGTCATTGTATATGAAAGACATAATTATATTGATGGCACCATAATTAAAGAAAGCCAGCAGCTAATATCAAATGAATCTAATTGTTCAAATCCTACTTTAATACTATATGAAGACAATATTTGGGTAGTATGGAACGAATCCAGTAGATTGTATAGTAGTTTAAGTTTAGATGGTGGAAAGACATGGAGTCCAATTTATTATTGGAAAGAAATAATCAGCAAAGAGTTGCTTAGATATAAGTATATTAAATCCACTAATAGTGAAAATACTAAATTAGACTATTCCTTTGGAACTATACGTCCAGAAATAATGTTTGTAGGTTTTGGACCTTTAAAAAATGTAGATGAGGTAAAAAAAAATGAAATAATTAACATTGGAGAAAATCAAACTCTGGAGGATGTCAAGAGCCATTCTCTTAAAAATACAAATGATTCCCATAGATTAATAGAAAAGATTAGCTTGTTAGAAAGTGATTTAAAAGATTCTGCAAGTAAATTAGAATTAATTGAAGACTTCCTTATTAAGAATACTCAAGGACATTATGAACGAGCTAAAAAAGATAAAAGTGATTAGAACTTGTCTAATCACTTTTATAATTATTTAATAAGGCTTTGCTGAAATAAATCTGAGATTTCTACTAAGTCCTTAGTTACCCCTAATATGAGCATTAATTTAATCCTTGCTTTTTGACCTGGTAGATTTCCACCAAATATTACTCCCATTTCTCTTAGATTTCTTCCGCCACCTTCATAACCATATGTATCTAATACTCTACCTGTAGGGCATCTGGAAACCATAACTATAGGAATGTTATTTTCAATAGCTCTAATTACTCCAGGAAGCATTGCAGGGGGTAAGTTTCCTCTTCCTAGTGATTCAATAACGATACCTTTATAATTTGAGTCAATATAAAAGTCAAGAATATCAGATTCCATACCAGGGACAGATTTAATAAGTCCTACTTTATTTTCCAAAACATCTGTATCTATATGTTGGCGGCTTACAATATCTCTATAAAAAATAACCTCGTCATTATCTACAATACCTAATGGACCAAATTCTGGAGACTTAAAGGTATCCAATGATAGGGTATTTGTCTTAGTAACCTGACTAGCTGCATTGACTTCATTATTCATAACAACTAATACACCCTTATTTCTAGCCCTATCTGAAATAGCTGTACATATAGATGCAGCTAAATTACTAGAACCATCATATCCTAGTTCGGAACTATTTCTCATAGCGCCTACTACAATAATTGGTTTTTCATTATTAATAATTAGGTCCAATAAATAGGCAGTTTCTTCTAAGGTATCTGTTCCATGGGTAACAATAACACCAGTTACATCTTCTCTTTCAATATTCTCCTTTACAATCTTAGCCAAATCCATCATAATAGTAGGGGTAATGTGAGGACTTGGTAAGTTAGCGAAGTTAACATTCTCTATTTCAGCAAAACTCTCAATATTGGTCACCATAGCCATTATCTCTTCTGAATTTAGAGATGGTATAGCAGCGTGTAAGTTGGGATCTATTCTCATTGAAATTGTACCGCCTGTAAATATTATAACAACTTTATTAGTCATATAGTATTCTCCTTTTTAGTAATAAATAAATGATACCATATATTTACATAAAAAAAAAGACTCCATAGAGGAGTCTTTCATCCATTTTGGATGGTATAAA
>CAZAGS010000075.1:0-7805 GCA_964484955.1 uncultured Tissierellaceae bacterium | reverse complement strand
ATTCATATCTTGCTCGTCTATTACTTGCTACTACTTTTGTCCCCATTTTTTTCATATAATCACCAATCTATCGTATTTTGACTTCAGTTTAACAAGTTTAATTTACTTTGTCAACTATTTGAAAGTCTATATTTCTTTTAGCTATATTTACTGATATAACCTTGATAGTTACTTCATCCCCTAATTTATATAGTCTATTTGTTCTTTCTCCTATTATGTGGAACTTTTCCTCATCGAAGTGGTAATAGTCATCTAGCATATTGCTAAAGTGAACCAATCCTTCAATAGTGTTCTCTAATTGAACAAATATACCAAAACTTGTAAGCGAAGAAATAATTCCTTTAAACTCTTCACCAATTTTATCCATCATGTATTGAGCTTTCTTTAAGTCTGCTACTTCTCTTTCGGCTTCATCTGCCCTTCTCTCTGTCATAGAAGTGTGATCCGCTATTTCAGGTAATATTTTCTCTAATCTGCCTTGTTTATCTAAGGATAGCTTTCCTTTGATAAATTGTTTCATTATCCTGTGAATCACTAAATCTGGATATCTTCTTATTGGAGCCGTAAAATGAGAATAGTACTTTGATGCTAAACCAAAATGAGTATCTGGAGAGCTACTATATTTAGCTTTTTTCAAAGATCTTAGTAACAATGTGCTTATAACAAGTTCTTCTTTCTTTCCTCTTATGTCCTGTATAAGAAGTTGTAACTCTTTAGGATGTATTTCTTTGCCTTTTAGTGTATAGCCAAAATTGTGTATAAATTTAGCAAAGTCAACAAGTTTTTCTGGATTAGGGTCTTCGTGAATTCTATACAAGAAAGGTACCTCTGCCCAAAAGTATTCTTCTGCTACTGTTTCATTTGTTACAAGCATAAATTCTTCAATTAATCTGTTGGCAATACGCCTTTCTGCTTTCTTAATTTCAATAGGCTTTCCATCATCATCTAAGCTTATCTGGGTTTCAGGGAAATCAAAATCAATACTTCCCCTTGAGTTTCTTTTCTCATAAAGTATATGCATTAACTCTTCCATAGATTTTAGTTCAACCAACAAGTCCCTAAGTTTTTCCTTTGCTGCTTCATCATCATTTTCTAGATAATCCGAAACATCATCATATATTAATCTATGTCTACTATTTATAACACTTTCAAATATTTGATGGTCTACTACTGTACCATTTTTATTAATTTCCATTATTACGGATAGAGTTAATCTATCAACATTTGGGTTTAAAGAACATATTCCATTGGATAATTGTGGTGGCAACATAGGTATTACTCTGTCAATTAGGTATACAGAGTTTCCTCTTTCAAGTGCTTCTCTATCCATTGGAGACCTTTCTTGTACATATTGAGCAACATCTGCTATATGTACTCCTAGCCTATAATTACCATTTTCTAGGGTTTCAATTGATACAGCATCATCTAGGTCCTTAGCATCCGCACCGTCTATTGTAAAGGTCTTTAAATGCCTTAAATCAGTTCTTCCTTCAATGTCCTTTTCACTAATAGAATCAGCAACACTTTCTGCTGCTGCCTGGACATTTTCAGGAAATGTTTCTGGCAAGTCGAATTGTCTTATTATTGATAATATATCTGTACCTGGATCTGATAGGAAACCTAAAACCTCTATTACTTTTCCCTCTGGATTTCTTCTGGCTTCAGGCCATTTGGTAATTTCAACTACTACTTTTTGATTGTCTAATGCCCCTTTGGTATGGGCCTTTGGAATAAATACGTCATAGGATATCTTTTGATCATCTGGTATTAGAAAACCAAAGTTATTATTATCTTCAAATGTTCCTACTAAAACCTTATTAGCTCTTTCAAGTATCCTTATTATTTCGCCTTCTTCTCTTTTCCCAGCTTCAGACTTTTTTAGTATGTTTGCTATTACTGTATCGCCATTCATAGCCCCATTCATATTTTCTGCTGTAATAAATACATCTTCTCTTTCTTTATCTTTGGATAATACAAAGCCAAAGCCTTTTTCGTGACCTTCTAATTTACCTACAACTAAATAATCTGTATTTAACAATCCATATCTATTATTTTGGTTTCTCACCAATATACCATCTTTTTCTAATCCTTCTAGTACTTTATAAAACTCTTTGCTTTCATTTTTATCAATGCCAAAGTGAATTGATAACTCTTCCCTTAACATAGGTCTGTATTCTTTAGTTTCCATATAATCTACAATTACATCTCTAATATTCATCCTTTGTTCACTCCCATTTAAATTCAATAGTCTCTACATTATCTTTACCCTAAAACCATAAAAATAATGTAAGATATTGAAATATCTTACACATTTTTTATTTTGCCACCATATGATATTTTATTAAATAGATCTGAATCATAAGAATAAACATTTTCTGCTTTTTCATTATGAGTTACTATGGCAATATTTATTAATTGGTCAATTAATTTGCTAAAATTAATTCCCTTACCTTCCCATAAATAGAATCCTATTGATCCTGGAAGTGTATTTATTTCATTTACATATACCTTATTATTTTCATCTATTAAAAAGTCTATTCTTGAACAACCTGCTCCATCTATAACAATAAATGCTTCTTTAGCTAATTTTTCAATTTCTTCTCTTAGTGAATCTTCTATATCTGCTGGAATAATTCTTCTTTCTCCACTTGATTTTCCACCTTTAGCATTGCTTTTTACATATTTATCCTCAAAGGTCAACACATCTTTCCATCCCAATGGCTCTTCGCATAGGGAAGTTTGAACTTCCTCATCATATCCCATAACTGCACAGTTTATCTCTCTAGGATTCTCTACAGCTTTCTCTATTATAATTTTTCTATCATAAGCCACTGCTACTTCAATAGCTTCTACTAAATCATCTCTGTTTTTTGCAATATTAATTCCAATACTTGAACCTAAGTTAGCTGGCTTTACAAATAGTGGATATTCTAATTTGCTTTCAATATCCTTGATTATCTTTTCATTATTTGCCTTCCAATTAGATCTATAGAACCAATAATAATCAACTACAGGAATTCCATTAGCCTTATATACATCTTTCATTAATATCTTATCCATACCTACGCTTGAGGCCAAAACTCCCCCTCCAGCATATGGAATATTCATAAGTTCAAACAAGCCTTGTATACTACCATCTTCTCCGTAAGTACCGTGTAGAGCTGGAAATACTATATCAATTTTATCTATTATTTTTTTCCCAAACAGTCCTACAGTATCAGGGTGGGCATATAGATTATTATCACCATGATTTGGGGATATTAAGATTTCTTTTGCATCTTTAAAATCACCTTTTTTAAAAGTGCTGTATTCTTTTAAACTGTCTCCAGTTAGCCATTTTCCTTCTTTAGTAATGTAAATAGGAACAACTTCATATTTTGTTCGATCCATATTTTCTATTACTTGCATCCCAGTTATTACAGAAACTTCATGCTCTACAGATTTTCCTCCAAATACTACACCTATCTTTTTCAATTTGTTTCCCCCTCAATTATTCATTGTAATTGTCTGGCAAGTCATTTTCAAATAATATTACATCTTTTGGTTTTGCCAATTTACCTATCTGTATAGTTGCTTCATCTAAATTATTTACTATAAATATATTATCCGGATTATAATTTACATCCATAAGTCCATCATATATTGGCTGGGTTCGAATCTTACCCATTAATATTACATAATCACAAACCTTACCAATATTATTTCCAAATTCTCTATTTGCTTCTACTTCCATAGCCCCAAGTTCAATCATACCAGGTGTAACTATTATTTTTCTTCCCTCTTTAAATTCCCCTAAAACTTCCAGAGCTGCCTTGGCCCCTATTGGGTTTGAGTTAAATGCATCATCTATTATAATAATTCCAGTACCAGGGTCTATTATATTCAATCTATGTGGAATAGGTTGAATTTTAGATATACCCTTACTTATTTCTTCAAAACTTAATCCTAAAGCTTTAGAAACACAAGCTCCTGCTAAAATATTATAAATATTATGTCGTCCTAAAAGTTTTGTCGTACATCTTATGCTATTTCCTTCTTTGTCTCTTAAGGTAAAACTAGAACCTAATTCGGATACCTGAATTTCATCTGCATATATATCTAAATCTTCTACATTTTCTAGACCATATAATATCTTTTCTTTGAATGTTTTATCAGCTAATTTTTTTATATGTTCATTGTCATAATTAAATACTGCAATTCCATCCGCTGGTAATTCTTCTATGAGTTCGTATTTAGTCTTCATAATGTTATCAATATTTTTGAAGGTTTCAATATGCACTGGTCCTATTGATGTTATTATTCCAATTTTAGGTTGAGCAAGTTGAGCTACTTCTTTTATTTCGCCAATTACCTTGGCACCCATTTCAGCAATAAAGATCTCATTTTCCGCATTTAAATCATTGTTAATAACTTTAGATAGTCCCATAGGAGTGTTATATGATTCAGGTGTATTTAAAACATTAAATCTTTCTTCTAATATGGTACCTACTATAAATTTTGTACTTGTCTTTCCAAAACTACCTGTTATACCAACTACTGTCAGGTCTTCTCTAGCCTTAATCTTGCTTTGTGCATTTTTATAAAAGCCCATATTAATACTATTTTCAATAGGTTTTACTAAAGTATTAGCCCAACCTACAATTATAGGCTGGTAGTAATTTGTCCCTGCTACTATAATAGCCATTATTATAATGCTTAAACTAGATCTAATTGCACCAGGGGTTAAAATCATATATAATACTAATCCTATAAGCATAAATAAGAAACTCAATATTAAATTAGTTATAAATAATCTTTTTGCCCTATCTGTAAAAACTAGTGCTTTCTTAACTGGTTCTGTGCTTTTCTTATAAGAATATGCTTTTTCCTTATTATTAATAACCCACTTTTTGTAATTTTCCGTTTCATATCCTTCTAATTGAACAATATGTAAGGAAGCTTTTGATCTTTTTCCGATAAATATAAGGCCTCCTACAATCATTAAAATTAAAATCCAAATTGCAAAATCAAACAAATTATTCTCCTCCTAAAAATGACTTAAGTATTAATCCAAACTTATGATAATCATCTAAGTATGAATAGTGTCCGGTTCCCTCTAAGACCACTAAACCGCAATCTGGGATTTCTGATTCCATTGTCTTAGCCATATAAAGTGGAGTATCCATATCCTTGTCTCCCCAAATTATAAGTGTTGATGCCTTAATTTCCTTTAATATAGGTTTTAAATTTTCATTTACTACAGTTACTAATATTTTTCTCATTAGGCCTGAAGAATCTTGATAGTCATCAGACCCAAATTTCTTGTAGAATCTTTCCATTTTCTTTTCATCAGCCATCCAAAAGAAGAGTTTCTTGTAAATAAATCTTAAGCTTTTAAAGCTATATACTTTAAAGTAGTATTTTGGCCCTCTTTTAGGTATTAATCCTGCGCTATCTATTAATACTAGTTTATCAACTTGAGATGGGTATTTAGAACCCATAATAATTGAAAGTTTTCCACCAAAAGAATGCCCTACAAAAGTAGCCTTGTCTATATTTAGTTTCTCCATAAAAGCCCTTACTATTTCCACATAGTCAAAAGAATTAATTGCTTCTTTAGGTTCTTGGGATTTTCCAAAGCCAGGCAAATCCAGTGCATAAACTTTATATTTGTCCTTTAGTATATTAACTATAGGCATGACTGTATCTATATTGCATCCCCATCCATGAAGGACAATTAGATTTTTTCCTTGGCCTTCTTCTATGTAATTAATATCTAAGCCATCAATATTTATAAACATAAATACCTTCCTTTAAACTATTCTATACAACATTGGTAATATTAATACTATTATCCATATCTTATGATTATATCATAAATCTAATGATTATTATAGTCATAAAAAAATCCCTCTTTAAGAGGGATTTTTAGTTATTTAAAAGAAATTAAATGCATTATTTAATATGAACTGTGCAAATACTAAGGATACTATAGTCATAAGTTTGATTAAGATATTTAAGGATGGTCCTGAAGTATCTTTAAAAGGATCTCCTACTGTGTCTCCAGTAACTGCAGCCTTATGAGCCTCGCTACCTTTTCCACCATGATGACCTTCTTCAATATATTTCTTAGCATTATCCCAAGCTCCACCAGCATTTGACATAAATATTGCCATTAAAACACCTGTTACAAGGCTTCCTGCCAATAATCCACCTAAGGCTTCTACACCTAATATCAATCCAACGGCTATAGGAGATATTACTGCTAAAAGTCCTGGTACAATCATTTCTTTTAGTGCTGATGCTGTACTTATGTCAACACATTTTGCATATTCAGGAGTTGCTGTACCTTCCATAATTCCAGGTATTTCTCTAAATTGTCTTCTTACTTCTTCAATCATTGCATAGGCAGCTTTACCTACTGCATCCATAGTCATAGCTGAGAATAGGAATGGTAACATTCCGCCTATAAACATTCCTGCTATAACAACTGGTTTTGTTACGTCTATAGTAGTAAGTTGTACTACTTGTGTATAAGATGAAAACAGTGCTAATGAAGTTAAGGCTGCAGAACCTATTGCAAATCCTTTACCAATTGCAGCTGTTGTATTACCAACTGAGTCTAATTTATCTGTAATAAGTCTAACACCTTCTGGTAAATCACACATTTCTGCAATACCACCAGCGTTATCTGCAATTGGACCATAAGCGTCAACAGCTATAGTCATACCTGCAGTTGAAAGCATACCTACTGCTGCAAGGGCAATACCATAAAGTCCTACTCTAGGATCTGCTGATCCACCTGAAGCATAATATGCAACTAATATACCTATTGCAATAACTAATATTGGTCCTGCTGTAGAAATCATACCTACAGATAGTCCACCTATAATGTTAGTTGAAGCACCTGTTTCTGATTCTTGAGCAATTCTTTTAACCGGTTTGTAATCTGCTGAAGTATAATATTCAGTCATTCTTGCAATTATAAGACCTACTGCCAGTCCAGAAACCACTGCAACAAATCCTTGTAAGCTACCAATTATAGACCTGCTTAAGAAAAAGGCTGCTATAACAGTTATTAATGAACTTACTAATGTTCCTTGGTTAAGAGATTTTTGTGGGTCTTTATCTCCTCTAACAAAGAATACTCCAATAATTGAAGCTATAATTCCTACTGTGGATAGTGCAAATGCGAAAAGAACACCTTTTTCACCATAAGCAATAATTCCAAGTGTAATTGCTGATATAATTGCTCCTACATATGATTCAAATAAATCTGCTCCCATACCAGCTACGTCTCCAACATTGTCTCCAACATTATCAGCTATAACTGCTGGGTTTCTTGGGTCATCTTCTGGAATACCTGCTTCTACTTTACCAACTAAGTCAGCACCAACATCTGCTGCTTTTGTAAATATTCCTCCACCAACTCTAGCAAACAATGCTATAGATGAAGCACCTAAACCAAATCCAGTTATTATCTCTGGTTCACCAGTAAGAATATAAGCTGCTCCTACACCTAGAAGTCCTAAACCTACTACAGTCATACCCATTACTGCTCCACCTGAAAAAGCAACATTTAATGCTTTTGTCATGCCACCTTCCATTGCTGCATTTGCTGTTCTAACATTTGCTCTTGTAGCTACTTTCATTCCAAAGTAACCTGCAAATACAGAAAACAATGCACCAAATAAGAAGCATATAGCAGTTAAAAGATTAATAGCAAATATTAATATTACAAATAAAACTAATACGAAAATACTTAATGCCTTATATTGTCTATTTAAAAAAGCCATAGCTCCTTCTTGAATATAAGTAGATATTTC
>CAZAGS010000074.1:0-7811 GCA_964484955.1 uncultured Tissierellaceae bacterium | reverse complement strand
ATTTATGATGTTGACTAATCCAGCCTTTCCAGAGAATGAAATATATATTGAAGATGTTGAAATAGATTTTACTAGAGTGGAGACTTCACCTAAAAAGGGTGGAAAGATAATAAGAATTGGTGAATTTAAAAATTTAAATAATAATAATGTAAGAAAACAGTTAATCAAGGCTTGTAAAGAATTGGATTTTGAATATATCCATTTTGAACAATTCTTTAGAGATGATGATAATTTGTTTAAAAATAGTATATTATTTGAGATAAACCATTGGCATATGAGTCATGATTTAATAAGAAATCTAGCTTTAAAACCAATAGTAAAAATAGATGTAGATTATTGTATAGATAAATTTCATGGAGATAGATTAAGGATTGTTGAGTATATAAATAATAGTATAAGTAAAAAGTTAAACTTAATTAAAACTCAGCATGGTCTAGAATTCTTATCTACATGGAGTTTTGAACTTAGTGGTAATAATCTTCTATTAGAATTTGAGTATATTGAAATCCTGAATTCTATAATAAAAGGATATGATAAAAGGATAGGGATAGGACTGTGCCTTAAGGAGAATCTTATTTCAAAAGAAAATGATAAAAACCTAATCGAAATGTTTAAAGCAAAGGCAATAGATTTAGATTTTGTAAGCTTTGAGAGTGATCCTAATAAATCAAATATTAATTCTGAAATAGAAAATACCGATAGATTTATCTTTGAAAATTATTTAAAGAGCCAGGTAAAAGATCTAAAGGCTATTTTAGATAATAATAATTTCAATCATACACAAATATTTATCACTAGTTTTAATACACTTGGTGGTACAGGAGTTGAATTGGCAGGTTCTTTTTTTAGGGCTGCTTTGATATTAAATACAATAATAAATATGGATGAAACATATGTAAACTTATCATTCTGGTTATCTAATGAGGTTTATGAAAATACTAAATCAGATATGAAGTCAGACTATAGGATTTTATCACTATTCTTAATTGATTTGGTTAAAAGACCTGTTTACTTTATTCTAAACTTTATTGATAAAATTCAGAATAAGCTTTATTTTATAAATGATAATATTCACATTAGCAAGAGTGATGAGGATTATTACTTAATAGCTTCAAATCAATATTATTATAATCCGCTTTATTCAATAATAGAAAACTATACTTCAATTAATACAAAGAATATAAATATTATTGTTAAAGGCATGGATACTGGAAAGTATCTGGTTAAAAAATTTGTTTTAGATAATGCTAATGGTGGAGATTTTGATCTTTTGCTTAATGCTATAAGTTTACGTTTTCTGGATAATGAAATCTTGTCTAATGTATTGAATAAAAATATTCCATCTTTGGAAATTTATGAAAAGGATATAAAAGAAGACTTCAACATGAGATTAAGTATATCCTCAAATGCTGTTGTCTTATATGAATTAAAGAAAACTTAAGGGAATGACAAAAATCAACAACTGATTTTTGTCATTTATTTATTGTATTGGTTAAAAGACTATAAATACTATGAAGTATTAGGGTAAATATTGAATTTAACGGATTCTAAATTGATGTTATACTATTTATTAAGAGAAACCGTTTTCTTAAAGTATATTTGTATTATAATTTTATTTGAAAGGAGAAGGGAATATGAGTTATTTAGAAGTTGCTAATAGTAATTTGGTATTTGTGCTTTGTGCTATAACTATTCTAGTAGTTGTAATTCAGTCAGTTCTATTTATAGCAAAAGCTATTAAAAGAGCTAAGGAAATGGGAATAGAGAAGGGTGTAATAAATAAAACTATGACTAATAGTGCTATTTTCTCCATATTGCCATCCTTACCTATTATAGTAATGTTATTAGCTTTATCAATGCCCCTAGGAAGATATTTTCCATGGTTAAGGCTATCTGTAGTTGGTTCAGCTGTATATGAAAGTATGGCTGCTAATGTAGCTGTAATGAACATTGGGCTTGTTGATATTTCTGACCCTGGTATGACACCTACTATATTTGCTATAGTTACATGGGTAATGACTTTGGGAATAATATGGGGAATAGTTTTCAACATCTTCTTTATAAATAAGCTAGACCAATATACTAAAAAGGCAAAAGCTACGAAAAATGCATTTATTCCAATATTTTCAGGTGCATTATTTTCAGGGATGTTAGCTGTACTATCAGCTCCATATGTTGCCAATACAAATAACCCTACTGGTATTGTAACTTTTTTAACTGCAGGTATATCCGTATTGATATTGCAAAAGATTGGTAAGAATCCAAAACTAAAAATAATCAACGAATTTTCATTACCGATAGCTTTAATCGTGGGAATGGCAGCTGCTATAATTCAAGTTAATATAGCATAATTAAATGTGGCGAATGCCACGGAGGAGGTAATTATGAATAAAAATAATTTAAGTACAGAAGATAGATTATCTGTGGACTTTGATAGGTCAATTAATAGATTAGGTAGATATACAAGTATAATTGCATTAATATGTATGCTCTCTGTTCCTTTGGGAATTCAAATATACTTTGGACTTGATATTAAGTTAACTGAGGTGCTAGTTGCAAGTAGTAGTCTTATAGCCATGTTTTTGCCTATGGCAGTAATAGAAAATATTTCATATTATCAAATAATCGGTGCAGGTGGAATTTACTTAAGTAGTATTACTGGTAACATACTAAATATGAAGCTTCCTTGTGCAATTGCAGGCATGAAAATTGCAGATGTTCAACCAGGAAGCAAAGAAGGAGATGTTATTTCCATCATTGCCATAGGAGTATCATCTATTGTTACTACCCTTATAGTTTTCTTAGGAATGTTCTTTGTGGGTCAAGCCCTATTACCTATATTACAATCTCCAATACTTGCACCTGGATTTGCTAATATTACTCCAGCCATACTTGGTGCAGTATCTATTCCTAGTCTGATAAACAATAAAAAATTATCTATAGTGCCTGTTGTTTTATCACTAGGGTTATTCTTAGGGATTGGGCCAGCTAGTTTTGGTAGATATCAAAGTTATGTATTAATTATAGTAATGATTTTATCAGTGGGGAGTGCCTACTTAAATTTTAGAAAATCAAATAAGGAGGGCTCTAATGAATAAAAAGTTAAGAATAGTTGATTATATAGATGAAAATCAACAAAAGTTTATAGAGATAAGCGACAAGATCTGGGATAATCCTGAGACTAGATTTGAATTAAAAAGATCAGCAGATATTTTAACAGAATCTCTAGAAAAAGAAGGGTTTGCAGTAGAGAGAAATATAGCTGAAATGAAAGATGCATTTATTGCAACATATGGTAGTGGAAGCCCAATAATTGGGTTTCTTGGAGAATATGATGCTTTATCAAATTTGAGTCAAGTTGCTGATGCCTTGGAAAGGAAATCATTAATAGAAGGACAATCAGGACATGGATGTGGACACCATGCTCTTGGAGCTGGGGCTTTAGCAGCTGCTGTAGCAACTAAAGAGTATATGAAGGAAAATAATCTTAAGGGTACTATTAAGTATTTTGGATGTCCAGCTGAAGAAGGTGGATCAGGCAAAGCCTTTATGGCTAGAGCAGGAGTATTTAGTGGTTTAGATTCAATAATTACTTGGCATCCAATGACTGACAATAAAGTCTGGGATACAAGTACTTTAGCAAATTTTCAAGTTTACTTTAATTTCAAAGGAATCAGTGCACATGCTGCTGCAGCACCACATCTTGGAAGAAGTGCTCTAGATGCAGCTGAGATTATGAATATTGGAGTAAACTATTTAAGAGAACATATCATAGATGAAGCTAGGGTTCACTATGCATATATAGATGCAGGTGGAGTAAGTCCTAATGTGGTTCAACCAAGCTCAAGTCTACTTTATTTTATTAGGGCGCCGAAGACATCTCAAGTAAAAGAAATATATGACCGTATTGTAAAGATAGCTAAGGGTGCAGCTTTAATGACTGAAACTGAATTAGAAATAAAATGGGATAGTGCTTGTAGTGAATATATATTAAATGATGTACTGGGTAGAGTTATGTATGGAAACATGGAATTAGTAGGTGAAATTAATTATACAGAAGATGAATTAGAATATGCAAAATCATATGTAGATACCTTAGATTCAGCCTCTAAATCAAATTATGAAACAACTATTAGAAATTACTTTAAAGAATCACCAGAAGAGGAAGTAGAGAAAATAGTAAATGGACCAATGATTGAAAAATTGCTTCCTTATAAACTTACAGATAAAGTATTACCAGGTTCTACAGATGTTGGTGATGCAAGCTTTAATGCTCCAACAGTACAGCTAACTGCAGCATGTTATCCTGCAGGAACAGTTCCTCATTCATGGCAATGGGTAGCTATAGGCAAATCTTCTTTAGTGCATAAGGGGTTAATATATGCTGCTAAAGTAATGGCAATGACAGCATTAGATTTATTAGAAAGTTCAGAGACTATTGAAGAAGCTAAGAAAGAATTTAATAAAAGACTTGGTGAAGATAGATACAAGAGCTATATTCCAATGGATATAAAACCTGTTTAATAAACAAAACCTTATAATGGCTATGAGCCATTATAAGGTTTTTTAGTTTGGGGCCTAGTTACCATTACATTAATTGACGATATATGTCGATTAATGTATAATTATAATAATACTGAAGGTGGAAAAGGGGTGTAGTTATTATAGGTCCTAATGGTAAAGATAATAAGCTAAATGAAAGTAATTACTCGGTTTACATAGAAGAACTGCAAAAAAGATTTAATCAATTAAATGGTACTGCTAATTATGGCCAAGAACTAGAAAAAATGGGGTTCTGGACTTATGATGGTGAAAGAGGCCAAGCTTTTTGGACGGAAGAAATATATAAGCTTTTAGGCTGTAAAGATGAGGATTTGAATGAAAAGTTGGAAAGCATTTTGCCATATGTCCATTCTGATGATCAGGAAATGGTGAAGCAAGCAATCCATGAGGTTTTTAAAGAGAAAGAATATGAGATAGAGTATAGGATAGTTACTAATAAGGGACAAGTAAGGTATGTGTACGAAAAAACAAAAGCCTTACTTGATCAAAATAACAATTCAATTAAAATGATTGGAATTATACAGGATATAACGGAGAACAAATTAGTAGAGCAGGAATTGAAAAGGAATTATAAGTTTATTAACCAAGCGGAGGTTTTAGCAAATATTGGAAGCTGGACTATGGATATTGCTAGAAATAGGATTTATTGGTCAGAAGAAGCTTGTAGAATTTACGACCTTCCACCAGAAACATCTTGGAGTAGCTATGAAGAGTTTAAAGAATTTGTTCATCCAGATGATGGAGAAATCCTTGATGATATGTTAATAAATCCTCCAAGAGATCCAATTATACTTGAATTTAGGATTATTAAAAAGGACGGTTCAATTAGAAATATATATGAACTAGCAGAAGTTACCTTTAATAAAGATGGAAATCCAACTTATATAAATGGAACTATCCAAGATATCACAGAAAAAAAGGAACTAGAGAAGAATGTAGTATTTAAAAATAAAGAAATCAATAAGATGAATAGAAGATTTAATGCCTTGATAAAAGAATCTCTTGATGTTTTTGAGATTTTGGACCCTGATGGAAGGCTATTATATATAAGTGAGACATCAGAGAAGGTTATTGGTTATAAGCCTGAAGAACGTCTAGGAAGGAAGATATATGACTATCATGAGGAGGCAGAAGCACGAAAATTAGCCGAAATGATTGAGTTTGTTTTAGTAGAACCTGACAAAGGAATCACAAAGGACATTTTATTTAAAACAAAGACCGGGAAAGAACTTTATTTGGAAGTCTATATGCGGAATTTTATGCATGACTCAGCAATAGATGGTATTGTGGTAAACTTCAGAGATGTTACAAGTAGAGTGGAAAATGAGAAAAAGATAATTCACATATCTACCCATGATCAATTAACCGGATTTCCTAATAATATATATCTTAAAGAAAATTTAAAATTACAGTATCAGAAGGCTAAAGAGACTAATACAAGTTTTGCCATATTTATGTTGGATATTGGTAGTCTAGCATATATAGAGAATACATTAGGCTATAAGACAGCTGAACGCTATATTGTTCAAGTGGCCTCCAGATTGAAGTTATATTGTGGAGCTACAAAATTTATCTACCGTTATTATGATCACCGGTTTGTTATTGTTGTTGAAGGTACATATACAATAGATGAATATGAGACTATTATAAGAGAAATTTATGAGTTATTTTCGGAGACTGTTAAAGTAGGTAGGTATGATTTAGATGTAGACTTGAATATAGGTATAAGCACTTATGAAAAAGGGCAAGAAGATAGTGACTTGCTTATCAGAAATGCTGAAACAGCAATATATATGGCTAAAAATGAGGGAAAAAACAAATATAAATTTTATTCTTCAGATAAAAACTTTCAAAGCTATAAAGAGTCTATTCTCCGTAATGATTTAAAAAAATCTATAGAAAATAATCAACTTAGAATTTACTACCAACCAATGGTTAATCTTAAAACTAATGAATTATTAGGTGCTGAAGCCTTGATTAGATGGGAACATCCAGAATGGGGACTTATTTCGCCTATTGAGTTTATATCTTTAGCAGAAGAAACAGGATATATAACTAAAATAGGAGATTGGTTACTAAGAGAAGTATGCCAAAATTATAAGGGGTGGTTAAATAATGGGTTTCCAAACATTAAGGTATCTATTAATTTTTCAAGTATGCAGTTTCTGGAAGCAAACTTCGTAGAGAATATTAAAAATACTATTGACGAATATGAGTTGAATCCTCACTTTTTAATCATGGAGATCACGGAAAGCATATTAATGGAAAGAATAGATAGGGTAATTTCATCTATTAAAATTTTACAGTCCTTTGGTATCCAAATTGCTCTTGACGATTTTGGTACGGGATATTCCTCCTTAGCTTATTTGAATTCTATTGATATAGATATATTAAAGATAGATGGCTCCTTCATAAAGAATATAAATATAGATGAAACTAGTACAATAATAACCAGATATATTATTAAAATGGCTCAAGAATTGAAAATCAAACTGGCAGCAGAGCATGTAGAAAGCTGGGATCAATTATCTTTCTTAAGAGAATTAAAATGTTATTGTGGTCAAGGATATATATATAGTAAACCTCTTCCATTAGAAGATTTTGAAAAAGTCTTAGCTAAGGGGAACTGCAAACCTTTAATATCTAAGGATTCCTTACTTCATAAGGAAAGGCGTAAATCTTACAAAGTAAACTTTATACAGGGATTGGAAGCTAGATTAAGTATTTTAGAACTAAGAGGCAAGAATATAAATATGGGAAATGCTAAAGTTGTCATAAAGAACATTGGATCTGAAGGCTTATCTTTTATTTCTAGTATTAGATTACCTATTGAAAAGGACATGGTTGTGCAGTTTGCAACATATTTAGTAGGAGAAGAAATAAAGATAAATGGACATCCTATATGGACAGAAGAAATTGATAATAATTTATTTGAATACGGATTTGAGTTTACAATGGATGAAGATAAAAGAAAGGATTTAATCAAGATACTAAATCAAGTCCAAATTAATATGAAAAATGATAGTTAGAATTCAAAGACTAATATAAAATAAAGGCATCCATGCAAGGTGTCTTTATTTTTTTCTAATAAATACTATGGAAAAGGTCCAACTATTATTATTCTACACTTGACGGATTATCATGCTTTATGATATGTTTCAAATTAATGTGATAAAAATGGAAAATACTAAAACTTGATGAAAAATATGATTATGGGGATTACATAGTCTAAGAGGTAGTTTATATTT
>CAZAGS010000073.1:0-7836 GCA_964484955.1 uncultured Tissierellaceae bacterium | reverse complement strand
ATTGAATTTCAACAAAGTCTTGAATCATTTCAATATTTACATGACCTGATTCTTCAAACTCTTTAAATGTTTCACTAGCAATTTGTTGTGCTAATTTTTCATCTACCCCTAAATCAGTTTCAGCCATGGCTTTGCATACAGCTTTTACAATTTTATCCTCTTGAAAATCTACAATATTACCATTACGTTTTTCTACTTTCACCTATATTTCCTCCTTATGCTAAACTATATCTTGTATATGTTTAGTTTTCCTATACCACATATACACAATTTAACATATTTTTAAGCATATAGCAACATATTTCCCATATAATAAGTTTTGTTAACAATATAGTTTACTATGAAAATCGAACCATCCACTCCAGTTGTCTAAACTCATGGTTCTTGGGCAAATTTTTCTACTTGCATCATAATGTCTTAGTACATTCTTTTTGCAGATCTTGTGTTTATCCATTAAATGTAATATAAGATTATGAGTATTTAATAGGGCACTAGCAAAATCCCCATCACTATTTATACATATTTCTATGCCAATGCTGTTACTATTTGTAATCCCATACTTTCCCTTCCCATCTCCACAATGCCAAGCACTATTAAAGTCTTCTACAGTCTGAATAATATTGTCTGAATCTACAAAGTAATGTGCTGAGGCCTTTCTATTAGCCCCGTTAAAGTAATTGTAATGTGCCAATGCATTGGCTCCTATGTTAGTATTTCCTGTGTCATGGATAATGATATACTTTATCTCTACTCCACCTCTTGTTGAATAATTGTACCTGATTAGTTTTTTGTTAATAATCATAAATATTCACTCCTTTTTATCTTTAAATAAAAAGAAGTGAAGAATATTACTACTCTCCACTGATAATATTTTTATATATTAAAATTCTGTAACTCTTCTAAAGTTGGAAGAGAACTTTGTGCTCCCATCTTTTGTATGGATAGAGCTGCTGTTTTTTGACCTAAATCAATAGCACTTTCTATATTATCTGGCTCCTTTAAATATCCAGAAACAAATCCCCCAATAAAACTATCTCCCGCTGCAGTTGTATCTATTACATTCACTTTATATGCTCCAAAAAATTTATGTTCTTTTGAGTCAATATACAATACTCCCTTACTACCCAAAGTTACTACAATACGCTTTATCCCTTTTTTTAATAAGACATGAGCTGCCTTTAGTAGGGAATCATGGTCCACAATTTCCACCTTTGATATTCTTTGGAGCTCATGTTCATTAGGTATTAATATATCTATATTTTTGATTATTTCATCATCTAAATCCATTGCTGGTGCTGGATTTAATATAGTAGTTTTTCCTAATTCTTTAGAAGTTTTTAAGCCTTCCTTTACTGTTTCAATTGGTATTTCCAATTGAAATACAATAATTTCAGATTTTTCAAAAACAGAATAGTGATTCTTCAAATACTCAATATCCACCATCTTATTTGCTCCTGGTATTACAACAATATTGTTATTCCCCTTCCTATCAACATTGATAATTGCAATCCCTGTTGACCCTTCTAGCTTTTCAATGTATTCAGTATTTACTCCTGATTCTTTCATAGACTTTAATAGGGGTTCACCAAAAGCGTCACTTCCAACTTTACCTAGAAAGGCAACATTATTATGAAGCTTAGCCATGGCAACAGCCTGATTGGCTCCTTTGCCACCAGGGATTTGCAATAATCTATGTCCAAGAACCGTCTCTCCAATTTTAGGTATCTCATCTGTATTTACCACTAAATCCATATTCATACTACCTACTACCAGTATTTGTGATTTCATCACTCCACCTCTAATTATATTTATTTACAGCTTCTATGATCAAATCTACATAGGCCTTCTTATCTATTTTTAATGTAACCTCTGCATTGCCTTTCTTGTTCCACCTATTATATATATCTACAACTGTCATTCCAGTAGTAAACTCACCTTTCAATTCCACATCTACATTTAAGAGCTCTGTTTTTAAGATCTCAGGATTAGTAACAGCACAAACTGCTACAGGGTCATGAAGATAGCAACCTTCCATTCCATCCAGGCTATGGTACTTCCACAAGTTTTCTAACATTTGTGATACTAGTAGGGCTATTTTCCCACCTTGTGATTTTATATTATTTATATCTTCCATAGTAAAAACTGCTTTTTGAGTTGCATTTAGTCCTACCATGGTTATTGGTATTCCTGATTTAAAGACAATATCTGCTGCTTCTGGATCTATAAAAATATTAAATTCTGCTGCCGGTGTAACATTTCCAAAACCAACAGATCCACCCATAAGAGATATTCTTTCTATTTTGCTCTTTAATTCTGGATACCTTCTCAAAAATAATCCTATATTAGTTAAAGGACCTGTGGCAATAATTGTGACCTTTTCTTGTGATTCATTTAATATATCAGCTATGAGATCTATGGCATGTCTAGGGTCCAATTTTAGATTAGAACTAGGCAAGACTACCCCACCAATACCATCATCCCCATGAACCTCCCCAGCTGTAATAAGTGTTTTAACTAAAGGAAATTCCGACCCTAAAGCCACAGGAACATCAGCTCCTATATAAGACAGCACTTTCAAAGCATTACCTCCAACCTTTTTTAGAGTTTGATTTCCAGCTACTACAGTAACCCCTTTTACATCTAATTTGTCACTAGCAAACGCCATAATTAATGCTATTACATCATCAAGTCCTGGATCACAATCAATTATTACAGGTATCTTTTTTGTCATTCTATAATCACTTCCTTATTATCCTTAGAAATAACCTTGTTTCCCTCATAACTTACCCAATCACTATAGCCACCTGCATATAATTTGGGTTTAAGTCCTATTTCCTCCATAAATAATATATTTACTGTTCCAGTTACTCCCGAACCACAATGAACTAATATCTCATCAAACTTAAAAAGGTCTTCAAAATATTTATTCAGCTGATCTATATCCTTTTTATTCTCCTTAATTAAATCTACCCAAGGATAATTTAAGGCAGTTGGAATATGACCTGGAATCCTATCTAAGGGTTCTACTTTACCTGAATATCTTTCATTGGCTCTAGAATCAATAATGGCTATATTATTAAGATCAATAGCCTTTTTTACTTCTTTAATATCAGCTAGGATTGAGTCTTGAATATTTATACTTAAGGATGTAGATTTTTCAGGTCTTATTACTTCCTGGGTGGTTTCCATGCCTGAAGCCTCCCAATCTCTATATCCACCTTCTAATATATAGACCTTTTCCAGGCCTATATATTTTAATAGCCACCAAAGTCTTCCTGCCATTGCTAAGTCACCATTGTCATAAATAACTACTGTTGATGAATCCCCTACTCCTAAACTCATCATATGATCTGCAAATTCTTTTAAATCTGGTAGGGGGTGTCTACCCCCATGTTCTTGGACTTCACCAGTTAAGTCTTCTTCTAAGGATACATACTGAGCTCCTACAATATGGCCACTTTTATATTGCTCATAACCAGCTTCGCTATGGTTTAACTCTGCTCTAGCATCTAATATTACTAAATCATCTTGACTCATATTTTCTACTAACCATTCTTTAGTCCTAAAGTTTTTCATAAACTTCTCCTTCATTTTCAATTCTTTTATTTAGGTGATATCATTTGATCTGGTCTAAGAAGCTTATCGAACTCTTCTTCTGTTAATAATTCTAATTCTAATGCTGCTTGTCTTAATGTAGTTCCTTCCTTATCAGCTTTCTTTGCGATCTTAGCTGCATTATCATATCCAATATGTGGATTTAAGGCAGTTACTAGCATTAGAGAATTATCTAAATAGTCCTTTATTTTTTCCTTATTAGCTTTAATTCCAACAGCACAATTATGGTTAAATGAATTTATGGCATCAGAAAGCAGTTCTACTGATTGTAAAAAGTTATAAATTATAACTGGCATAAATACATTTAATTGGAAGTTTCCTTGGGATGCACCAAATCCTATTGTTGCATCGTTACCCATAACTTGGGTTACAACCATAGTTAATGCCTCAGATTGAGTTGGATTAACCTTTCCAGGCATAATTGAGGATCCTGGCTCATTTTCTGGTATGGTTATTTCTCCTATTCCAGCTCTAGGACCACTGGCTAACCATCTTACATCATTGGCTATTTTCATTAAATTTCCTGCTAATGCTTTTAATGCTCCATGAACATATACGAATTCATCTTTACTTGTAAGTGAGTGGAATTTATTTTTTGCTGTTGTATAATTAACCCCCGTAATATTTGCTATTTCTGCAGCAACCATAACTGCAAAATCTGGATGAGCATTTAGTCCAGTACCTACTGCAGTACCACCTAATGCCAATTCTTTAAACTCTTCCATTGAGCTTTTAATCATTTCCTCAGTTTTTTCTAACATTCTATGCCATCCACTAATTTCTTGACCTAAAGTTAAGGGAGTAGCATCCTGTAAGTGAGTTCTTCCTACTTTTATAATATCCTTATTCTCTTCTACTAAAAGCTCAAAAGTATTTTTCAAAGCTTGAAGAGCTGGTAATAAATTCTCTTCTATTGCAGTTATAGCTGCTATATGCATGGCTGTAGGAAATGTATCATTTGAACTTTGAGATTTATTTACATGATCATTAGGATGAATCAGTTTTTCACCTAATATTTCATTTCCCCTATTCGCAATTACTTCATTTACATTCATATTAGATTGGGTTCCACTACCTGTTTGCCAAACAACCAATGGGAAATTATCATCCAGTTTTCCTGCAAGTATTTCATCCGCCACTGCTCCTATTGTAGAAGTTCTTTTGTCATCTAATAATCCTAATTTATTATTTGTAAGAGCTGCTGCCTTTTTTAATATTGCAAATGCTTTAATTATTTCTATAGGCATCTTTTCTTTACCTATTTTGAAGTTTTGAAAGCTTCTCTGAGTTTGTGCACCCCAGTACTTGTCCACTGGCACCTGTAATTCTCCAAAACTATCCTTTTCAATTCTATATTCCATTAATATACCTCCTGTAATTTAATTAATCTTATATATTACTCTTACCCATTTACCCCTTATATATAGCCATTATATTACAATAAAAAAGCATGAAGCTTAAGATTTAAAATCCTAAATTCATGCTTTATATTTTCAGCTAATTAAATATATCTTCAAATATCTTATCTATTGCAAGGCTGGTTTGCTTTCTATAATCCTCATACTTTGCCATAAGCAACCTAGCATCATCTGTTAAGGTTGAGCCACCACCTTTTGTCCCACCTATTTCTCTATCTAGCAATTTTATATTTAATTCTCTTTCCGCTCTGTTTAAAATATCTCTAGCCTTAGTGTAGGATATTTTTATTTCCTTAGCAGCCTTATTTAAAGAACCTAATTCATCTATTAATAATAGTAGTTTATAAGGGCCTAATCCAAATATCTTTTCCTTATCGTCATTGCAAATCCACAAACTAAATCCTGCTTTCATAATCCGACCTCATTATTATATATTTTTCATCCTGCTTAATAACTTCTATTTCACCATAAATAGGTGTAAATATATCTTTTAAAATATTTGTACTTATGTCTGCCCTCTTAAAATCTGCATATACTCTTCCCTCATCAATTAAAATTATTCTATCACAGTAATTTAGTGCATAATTAGGATCATGAAGAGTAATCAATCCCCCCCGCTTATCAGTTTTTACAAGCTGTCTAATTTTGCTTAATACCCTATGCTTGTTTACAAAATCAAGGGCAGAATCAGGCTCATCAAACAACATTAATGCTGCATTCTGCATTAAATTTCTAGCAATAATAATAAGCTGTTTTTGACCTTCACTTAAGTAATTAAAATTGGAATCCCCTACTTCATCCATACCCATTAAGTGGATCATTTCATAGGCAAGTTGTCGATGGTTCTTTGAAGGTGTCTGAAATACATTTAAATAAGGGGTAATTCCCATAAGCACAACATCTACTACTTTAATATCATATACAATACTGTGCCTTTGAGACATAAAGCTAATCTTTTGGGCCCTTTCTTTTTCTTTTAGCATAAATATATCTTGACCCTCTAGAAAGCAGTTTCCACTAAAGGGCTTTATCAAGCCACTAATAGTCTTTAATAAGGTAGTCTTTCCTGTTCCATTTAGACCTAGAAGGGCTGTAAATTCTGAATTATCTATTGTAAAGTTAATATCTTTTATTATAAGCTTATCTCCATATCCTGCTGATATATTTTCCAACTTTAATAATTCCATTTATACCTCCTAGTCCATCCGGCTCATTAAATATGCCAAGAATGGTGCTCCAATAAATGTAGTTAATATGCTAATAGGTATTTCACTACTAGATAGACTTCTAGCCAATGTATCAGCTATTAGAAGCAGAATTGCCCCTATTAAACCACTTAATATCATAGTTCCTGTGTCATTTTTCTTTATTATCATTCTGGCTAAATGTGGGGCTACCAGTCCTATAAAGGTAATTAGACCAGTAACACTTACAATACTGGCAACTACTAGAGTAGCACAAATCATAACGGCAACTCTTACCAAGCCAACCTGGATACCCAGGCTTTTACCCTCTTCATCACTTAGGGATAGTATGTTTATTTGCCACCTTAACAAAATCAAACCAATCATTCCAATAATAAAGAATGGTAATATAGATATGACCTTATCACTGGTAATGCTTGCAAAACTTCCCATAGACCAAAATTCTATAGCAGCTAATTGACGTTCTGGGTCTGCAAAGAATTTTATCATCATAATTAATCCCTGTGAAAGTGAACCAATAACAATACCTGCAAGAACAAAGGTTGATATACCTTGGTTCTTAGATATTCTAGTAAGAAATAAGGCCATAGATACAGCAATTATCCCACCTAAAAAAGCACTAATGGCTATTGTAGCTGTACCCCCCGCCAAGAAAGAAATAGCTATAGCCGCTCCTAAATTGGCCCCAGAAGATACCCCTATTATATCTGGAGTAGCTAAGGGGTTTTTGAAGACTGTTTGATATACAGAACCTGAAACTGCCAGCCCTATTCCTGCAATAAGAGCCATTATAGTCCTAGATAATCTTAATGTATAGAATACATTTTTTGTCATCCCATCTACTTCTTTATTTAAGATTATACCAACTATATCATTTATTGAAATAGGGTATTTACCAACACCAATAGAGATTACAAAAGCAGCCACCAATATAATGGCAGCTACAATGTAATATATAAAATAACTATTAGATTTTCTTAAATGTAAGTCTTCCTTATACATTATTTTGTAATGTCTTCCTTATTAATTTCTACTCCATAGAATTCTTTATAGAAATCAAATGTATCATCTTTGAATCTTTCAAAGGAATACAAGTCTTCATGTAGTATACTAGTTAAATACATAGAACCAATTATCCCAGAAGGTATAGGAGAATCCCATAACTCGAATGTATTTGGTATTATATATACTTGCCCATTTTCCACTGCTTTAAGGGATTTTAATTTATCATCATTTAATATATCTTCTACTGTATATGATGCGCCTGCAGCACCAATTATAACATCAGGGTTATATTGAATAAGTTGTTCGTAAGAGATTGTAGCCCAATAAGTATCATCTATATCCCCAGCTACGTTGTTTCCCCCTGCATTAGATATCAAAGTGTTTTGATACATTTTATTAGATGCAGTAGATAAAAAGTCACTATTGCCACCAAAATATACATCCTTTTTATCTTTACCTTCAGTTAGTTTTGCTAGCTCCTGAGTTTTGTCCCTATAATAGTCTTTTAGTTTTCTAGCTCTATCTTCTCTTCCTGTTGCTTTTCCTATCATTTCTAATGCTTCTTCTAATTCTTCCATACTTTCAGGATTAAT
>CAZAGS010000072.1:2918-7942 GCA_964484955.1 uncultured Tissierellaceae bacterium | reverse complement strand
AAGTTGTTGGAGCAAAATTAAGAGGCATGATGAGCTGGCTAAAGAAATAAGGGGGGTAGGACATTATGAATAGCAATAAAATAAAATCGAGAGTAGAGAAGGCACCTCATAGATCACTTTTGAAAGCATTAGGCCTAACAAATGAAGAAATAGAAAGACCTTTAATTGGTGTAGTTAACTCCTTTAACGAAATAGTACCAGGCCACAAACATTTAAGAGAAATAGCTGAAGCTGTTAAAAAAGGAGTAATAATGGAGGGGGGAACCCCTCTGGAGTTCCCATCAATATCAGTCTGTGATGGACTAGCAATGAATCACGAAGGAATGAAGTATTCCTTAGTAAGTAGGGAAATAATAGCAGATTCCATTGAAGTGATGACTATGGCCCATGGACTTGATGGACTAGTTATGATACCAAATTGTGACAAGTCAGTTCCGGGTATGATGATGGCAGCTGCAAGGCTTGATATCCCTACTATAATAGTAAGTGGTGGGCCTATGCTTGCAGGCAAGGTAAATGGAAACAAGGTAGACCTAAGTACAGTATTTGAAGCTGTAGGGGCAGTAAGTGCTGGAAAAATGACTGAAGAAGAGTTATATGATTTGGAAAACAAAGCATGTCCTGGTTGTGGATCTTGTTCTGGAATGTTTACAGCAAACTCCATGAATTGTATGACTGAAGCATTAGGACTTGCACTTCCTGGAAATGGAACTATTCCTGCAGTATATGCAGACAGAATAAGACTAGCAAAATATTCAGGAATGGCTGTAATGAATCTTGTTAGAGAAAATATTACCCCAAGCCAAATTTTAACTAAAGAAGCATTTTCTAATGCCTTAGCTGTAGATATGGCCTTAGGCTGTTCAACTAATACAGTTCTTCATCTTTTAGCTATAGCATATGAGGCTGGGATCCACATGAATTTGGATATTATAAATGAAGTAAGCAAGAAGACACCTAACCTTTGTAGGTTAAGACCTGCAGGATCAAATCATATAGAGGATTTACATGATGCAGGTGGAATAATGGCGGTTATGAATGAGCTTAGCAAAAAAGATCTTTTAAATCTAGATGTGAAGAATGTAACCGGTAAAACTATTGGCCAAGTGATTTCCCATTATAAGGTGGAGGATAATAATATTATTGCATCTATTGATGCACCTTATAGTGAAACAGGAGGAATTGCTGTACTAAGGGGAAATATTGCTCCTGATGGGGCCGTAGTTAAAAGATCTGCTGTGGCAGATGAAATGCTTAAGCATTCAGGACCTGCAAGGGTATTTAATGGAGAAGATGAAGCTGTTGAAGCAATACTGGGTGGAAGCATTAAGAAAGGCGAAGTTTTAGTTATAAGATATGAAGGACCAAAGGGTGGGCCTGGTATGAGAGAGATGTTAACACCAACTTCGGCTTTAGCTGGAATGGGTTTGGATAAGGATGTGGCCCTATTAACAGATGGGAGATTCTCAGGAGCTACAAGGGGAGCATCCATAGGTCATGTTTCTCCAGAAGCAAGTGTAGGAGGGCCTATAGCCTTTGTAGAAGATGGGGATGAAATCCAAATAGATATGCTAGAGGGTATATTAGACTTTAAAATAGATGAAAAGACTTTAAAGGAAAGAAAATCAAAATGGAAAGCTAAAGAATCAAGAGCAAAAGGTTATTTGGCTAAATATGAAAAGATGGTAACTTCCGCTTCAACAGGTGCTATTTGCAAACCATAATTCAAGAAAACTAGGAGGATGAAAAATGAGCAAGTCATATGTATTTTATCAAGGTGAATTAGTAGAAGAAAGCACAGTTAGTATAGATATTAGGTCAAAAGTATTTAATTATGGACTAGGATGCTTTGAGGGAATAAGATCATACTGGGATGAAGAAAAACAACAGCTTTACGGTTTTACAATGGTTGAACATTATGAAAGGCTATTAGAATCATGTAAGGCACTTAATATGCATATTCCATATAGTGTAGAAGAACTTTGTCGATTCACAGTAGAGCTGTTAAAGAAAAATCAATGTAAAACTTCTACATACATAAGACCTGTGGTGTATAAGGGTTCTACTGGACTAGGACCTACCCTATATGGAGACGATGACGATAGAATTGTTATCTATACCCAACCCCTAGATAAATATATGGGCAAGGAAGAGCTTAGTGTAGGGGTATCCAGTTGGAGAAGAATATCTGACACCATGCTTCCACCAAGAACTAAAGCTACAGCAGGATATCTAAATTCAGCCTTAGCATCAATGGAAGCAGTGGAAAATGGATTTGATGAAGCAATCTTTTTAACCCATGCTGGTAATGTATGCGAGGGAAGTGCCCAAAATGTATTTTTAGTTAAGAAGGGCAAATTAATTACACCACCAGCTTCAGATGATATATTAGAAGGAATTACTAGGGGTTTGGTAATGACCCTTGCCAAGGAAGAATTGGGAATGGAAGTAGTGGAAAGAAGTGTAGCCAGAACCGAGTTATATAATTCAGAAGAGGTATTTTTCAGTGGAACCGCCATGGAAGTTTCTCCTATAGTTAAAGTTGATAGAAGAGTAGTAGGCTCTGGTAAAGAAGGACCTGTATGTAGAGATCTTAAAAAACTATTCTTTGGCTTAACAAAAGGGGATAACCCTAAGTATGCACATTTATGTACACCAGTTTATTAAGTTAAGCAAATTTATTACGCTCTCATCATTTAAGATGTGGGCGTTTTTAATTTCTTTGTTTAAAAAGAATTCTAATGGCAATATATGTTATAATGAGCAAAAAATATATAGGTGGTGTAATCATGAATAATAAAAAACAAATGGTGGAAATTTGGGGAGACGTGGTGGAAATAAAGTTTTTACTTATATCTATACTAATTTCCGGTATTTCAACAATGGGAGCATATTTCTTGGCACCATCGAATGAGAAAATAAAACAACTTTTCTTTGGTCTTGGAGGAGCTGTATTAGGCTTTTGTATTTCAGCTATTTTAGTTAAACCAAAGAGAATTATTATATTAGAAGAAGAAATTGAAGAATAAGGAGAAGGGAACCTATGGATAGTATTCTTATAATACAAATGATTTTGGCAGCCCTAGGGGCTGTTATAATATATACATTCATTGGCTTTATTCCTGGTACTGATGAAACATCGGTTCTAATGCCAATAACCTTAACTGTAGTCTTGGCCGGGACCCCGCCAATAGTAGTTTTAACATTTTTTATAGCTGCAATTGTAACACTAAATTTAACTAATGCCATACCAACAGCACTGGTTGGATTACCTGGTGGTGTAATGTCCAGTCCTATGTTAGGACATTCTTTGTTTTTAAAGGACAAGGGAATGTCAGCAATAGCTATTAAAAAAATGGCGGCAGGGTCATTAATAGGAACTGTAATCTCAATTCCTATTGCTTTAATATTAGCAAATATATTAGCACCTTATGCAAAGAATATACAAGTTTTAGCTCCATTATTATTCTTTTTAGGGGCAATCTTTTTATCCTTAATAGGTAAGAATAAAATACTTTCTTTATTAAGTATAATCCCATTGGCAATATTGTTTATGAGTTTACGACACTTATACTGGGGAATTGGAATAGTACCAAGAAATGTTAATATTACAACATCCTTCTTTTTAGGTATTACAATTGGGCCTTTGATGGTTTCATTACTTTCCCTATTAAACAAGGCTAGCCGACAGTCTATGACAACAGATAATATGAAAGAAATTATAATACCTAGTGACGCTAAAGCTAGTAGAACTTTAAATCCATTTGAAATATTAAGTAAAAAAGAAATTGGAGGGGCTTCTATTTCTGCCTTGATTGTAAACTTCTTATTTGTATTAAGTCCAGTAGGATTAACTATTTTACTAGGCGAAGCAGTGTCAAACAGGGTGAAGGACCCTGTTGATCGTGCTACAATAGCTATAACAACTATGAGTGCATTAGCACAATCAACATACCTATCTGGAATAATTATTCCATTAATTGCTTTAGGTATTCCTTTATCACCAACGTCTATTGGGCCTGGAAGTGCACTGTTTAATGCGCCTCCAGTTTTTACAGTCGATTATAATTTGCACCATATACTAAGTAGAAGTCAATTTGTTGTGGCAATTTTAATTGGAGCCGTAATTGCAGTTGCAGTAACCTACTATATTACAAATCGCTTTGCAGGTAGAATTTCAACATTTGTATTAGAAAAAGTACCCCATGAAGCAATTTTAGCCCTATTTATTTCACTTATCCTTCTATTAGCATATATGGATGCAGGACTAATAAATATTTTTGGAGTACTTTTAATCGGAATTACTTGTGGTACATTAAATAAGATGGGTGTAAATTATGGAATACAGTTTATGACCCTTTATGCAGCTCCTTGGATTATTGAAAAAATCATTTTGCTGTAATACTTTTAAATAAGGAGTACACTATGGAAAACAAAAGAGCGGTAGGAAGAGCAATTGGAAAAGTTATATTAATGGGTGAGCATGCTGTTGTATATGGGCAACCAGCCCTGGCTATACCTTATCCTGCAACAAAAATAAAAACTACTATTAGTAAAATAAACGGTCCAGCCTTATTGGACTGTTTTTTCTACTGCGGTTTGCTTTCTCATGCCCCAGAAAGATTGCTTGGATTAACATCTGTGATTAAGCAGATTGTAGCTAGTTTTAATCAAGAATTAAAGAATTTTAAGATAAAAGTTGAGTCTTCAATTCCAGCAGAAAGAGGGATTGGATCTAGTGCTGCAGTCAGTGTTGCAACTATTCGTGCTTTATATGATTATTTTGATAGACCACTAAGAAATGATGATTTATTAAAATGGGCAAATGTTTCTGAAAAGATTGTTCATGGAAATCCATCTGGATTAGATGCAGCTATTATAAGTGGAGAAAGAGCACTTTATTATATTAAGGGTCAGCCATTTGTGCCTTTTCATATTAAATTAGATGGATATTTGATTGTTGCAGATACAGGAGAGATGGGGCAGACTAGAGCTGCAGTTGCTGATGTTAGAAAATTAGTCCA
>CAZAGS010000072.1:0-2818 GCA_964484955.1 uncultured Tissierellaceae bacterium | reverse complement strand
GCTCATGCAAATATTGCTTTGATTAAGTATTGGGGTAAGGAAAATGATGAGCTGGCAATCCCTATGAATAGCAGTCTTTCCCTAACTTTAGATTGTTTTTATACTGAAACAGAAGTAGTTTTTGATGATAATATTGACCAAGATTATTTCTATTTAAATAATATCATACAAGACAAGAGTGCTAGTCATAAGGTTAGCAAATTTTTAGACTTGTTCAGAAATGAGGTAGGGATCATCACACCAGCTATTGTTAAAAGTATTAATTATGTGCCTACTGCAGCTGGGTTAGCTTCATCTGCCTCCGGCTTTGCAGCATTAGCGGCGGCAGCCAATATTGCTAGTGGATTGAATCTTGGTCCTAGAGACCTATCTATGTACGCTAGGAGAGGTTCTGGTAGTGCAACAAGAAGTATTTATGGTGGCTTTGTAGAGTGGCAAAAAGGGTCCTCGGATAAGGATTCATATGCTATTGAAATAGATGATGCAAATTGGGATATTGGAATGGTTGTTGTGGTGGTCAATAGTGGAGAAAAGGCTGTTTCAAGTCGTAAGGGAATGAAGCGGACTGTAGCAACATCACCTTTTTATAGGGCATGGGTGGAAAGTGCAGCAGAAGATTTAGAAATGATTAAAATTGCAATAAAGAATAGGGATTTTGAACAAATGGGTGAGATAGCGGAAAGTAATGGCTTGAAGATGCATGCTACAATGCTAGGTGCAAATCCACCATTATCCTATTGGGAACCAGATAGTGTTGTGGTTATGCAAATGGTTCGCGAATTAAGAAGAGAGGGTATTCCTTGCTACTTTACCATGGATGCAGGGCCTAATGTTAAGATAATTTGTAGGTTGTCCCAAAGCAATATAATAAAAGCCAGATTAGAACAAATATTTAAAACAGAACAGATTATTGTTACGGGACCTGGTGCAGGTATTACTGTTCTCTAAAAGGAGTTGTAGTAAATGATTCAAACATCTGCACCAGGTAAATTATATATAGCTGGTGAGTATGCTGTAATTGAACCAGGGCATCCAGCAATTTTAGTAGCTGTAGATCAGTTTATTCGAGTTTCCCTAGAGGAAGCTTTAGGTGAGGGAAGTATTAGTTCATATAGTAACATACCTATAGTATGGACAAGGAATAATGGTAGGCCTGTTTTAGAACAACCTGATAATCGTCTTTCTTATATTATGGCTGCTATTAATATTGTTGAAACTTATGCAAAAGAACTAGGTAGAAATCTCCAATATTATCACTTAAAAGTAGATAGCCAATTAGAAACGGATAAGGGTAAGAAATATGGACTAGGCTCATCTGCAGCAGTAACAGTGGCTACAGTGGAGGCTATATGCCAGTTCTACAAAATTACCATAACAGATGACCAGCTATTTAAATTAGCAGCCTTAGCACATTTGGAGGTTAATAATAACGGATCATGTGGTGATGTGGCAGCCAGTGTTTATGGTGGATGGATTGCTTTTAAAACATTTGATAAATCCTGGCTATTAGAAGAGAGTCAAAAAAATTCGATTAAGTCCTTGTTAAGGTCAGAGTGGAAGGATCTTTCAATTGAATCATTGACACCGCCTGAAGAACTTAAATTGGTTATTGGATGGACTGGATCTCCTGCAAGTACTACCGACTTAGTAGATAATGTTAACAATAAACGATTAGAAAATCATATATTATATAAGGAGTTTTTAAAAGATAGTAAGCAATGTGTAGAAAGAATGATCTGTGCTTTTAAAGAAAACAATATTAATGAAATTCAAAAACAAATAAGGATAAACAGAGAATTATTAGTTAATATGGGAAATGATTTAGATATAGTAATAGAAACACCTTTACTAAGGGAATTAAGTAATATTGCCTTACCATTAGGTGGTTATGGCAAGTCATCAGGTGCTGGTGGGGGAGATTGTGGTATTGTTATTTTTAAAGATAAGAAAAATTTAGATAGGCTAATAGATGAATGGGAAAAGCAGGGAATAAGATACCTGCCATTAAAAGTATACGAGAAGAAAGGTGATAATATTGTCTAGTAATAAGAAAGATGACCATGTGAATTTAGCTGAGAAATTTCATGTAGAACCACGGACCTCAGATTTTGATAATCTTCGTTTTGTTTATCATTCATTTCCTGAGATGAGTTTGGCACAAGCAAATATCAAGACTTCCTTTGCAAAGTTTACTTTGGATAATCCATTTTTTATTAATGCAATGACTGGTGGTAGTGATAAAACAAAAGAAGTAAATGAAAAATTAGCTACTGTTGCAAGAGAAACAAACCTAGCAATGGCATCGGGATCCCTAAGTGTAGCAATAAAGGATCCATCTGTTGTTGATAGTTTTAAGATAATTCGTAAGGTTAATCCAGATGGTCTTATCTTTGCAAACTTAGGTGCAGAACATACAGTAGAAACTGCCAAAAGAGCCATTGAAATATTAGATGCTAATGCATTACAAGTTCATATTAATGTACTACAAGAGCTAATTATGCCAGAGGGAGACCGCGATTTTTCCAATTGGTTAAGGAGTATAGAGCAAATTGTAAAGCATATAGAACTACCTGTAATTGTAAAAGAAGTTGGAGTTGGAATGAGTAGTCGGACAATAAAACAATTGCGGGATATTGGGGTAAAGACAATCGATATAAGTGGAACTGGTGGAACTAACTTTGCAAAGATTGAAAATTACCGTAGAGAAAGCAACAAATATGATTATCTAGAAGACTTTGGCCAATCAACAGTGGTCTCACTATTAGAGGCCCAGCCCTTTATTAACAATACAGATATAATCGCATCCGGTGGTATTCGT
>CAZAGS010000071.1:0-7955 GCA_964484955.1 uncultured Tissierellaceae bacterium | reverse complement strand
TAACCTCTAATTACCATAGCTCCTCTTTCAAGTGCTTCCTTATTTATTGGCAATAAGTGTGATCTATTTGTACCAAATACTTCTAGAAATGCTTCATATACTGATTCTACTTCAACTGGTTTAGCTGCTTCTATAAAAGCTCCTAGCATAACCATATTAGCTACTCTATTGTTTCCTAATTCGTTGGCAATTTCATTGGCTGGTATATAGTATACATCTATATCATCTCTGCTTGCTTTTTTTGATATAAGTGATGAATTGATGAATAATCTTCCATTAGGGACTACATTTCCTTCAAATTTATCTAAGGATGGTCCATTAAGTACTAGTGCAGTAGTAGCTTCTTCTACTACTGGTGACCCTACAGTCTCATTAGATATAGTTACGTTACAGTTTGCAGTTCCACCTCTCATCTCTGGACCATAGGATGGATACCAAGCAACTTCCTTGCCTTCAATCATTCCAGAATAAGTCAATAACTGACCCATTGCCATTACACCTTGACCACCAAAACCTGCAATAATTATCTTTTCACTCATATTATTTTTCCTCCTTTGTATTTCTAAAGTTTCCTAGAGGATAATAAGGTATCATATTATCTTTTAACCATTTCATAGATTCAGGTGCAGTTAAACCCCAGTTAGTAGGACATGTAGATAAGACTTCTACTATTCCAAAGCCTCTACCTTCTATTTGGGCTTTAAAGCATTCTACTATTGCTCGTTTTGCTTTTCTAATATTTGCTGGGGTATCTACCGATACTCTTTCAACAAACACAGCTCCTGGTATTGTTGCTAGCATTTCTGATATTTGTAGGGGCTGTCCTGTGGTTGCAGCGTCTCTACCATAAGGAGCAGTTGTTGCTTTTTGTCCTATTAAGGTAGTTGGTGCCATTTGTCCACCGGTCATTCCATAAATAGCATTATTAACAAATATTGTTGATATTTTTTCTGCTCTATGGGCTACATGAACTATTTCAGCTGTACCAATAGATGCCAAGTCTCCATCTCCTTGATAAGTAAATACAAAACTGTCTGGATGAACTCTTTTTATACCTGTGGCAACAGCTGGTGCTCTACCATGGGCTGCTTGTTGCATATCACAATTAAAATACTCAAAGGCAAGAACTGAACATCCTACTGGAGCCACGCCTATGGCTTCATCTAATACATTTAATTCTACCAATGCCTCAGCCACTAATCTATGGATAACACCGTGGGTACATCCTGGACAATAGTGGGTTTCTTTATCAGTTAGTCCTATTGTTTTTTCAAATATTATAGCCATTATCTGTCACCTCCAAGAATTTCTTTTACTTGGTTTGCTATTTCCTCTGGTGATGGAATCATTCCACCTGTTCTACCATAAAATTTGGCAGGTATTCTTCCATTTAAAGCAATCTTTACATCATCTATCATTTGGCCTGTATTCATTTCTACAGTTAAAACTGCTTTACAATCATCTTTGATCTTATTAAATTCATCAAATGGATATGGATATAGGGTTATTGGTCTTAAAAGTCCAACTTTATATCCTTCTTCTTCTAGTTTAGCTATAGCAGTTTTTGCTATTCTGGCTGTTGTTCCATAGGCTGCAATTACTACATCTGCATCTTCTATATTATATGATTCTACTTTAACTTCATTTTCTTTCATTTTTGTATATTTTGCTTGTAAGTGTATATTGTGTTGTTCTAGGTCTTCTGCTGCAAGATAAAGTGAATTCACCCAATTTGGTTTTCTCTTTCCTTTAGTACCTGTAGTAGCCCATGGTTTTTCTGGTAACTCTTCTACTTTTGGGGCTTTAAACTCTACTGGCTCCATCATTTGACCAATTATTCCATCTCCAAGTATCATAACAGGGTTTCTATATTCATCAGCTTTATCAAAGCCTTCTATAACTAAATCAACTAATTCTTGAACATTTGATGGTGCATATACTAATAATCTATAGTCTCCATTACCTCCACCTCTTGTAGCTTGGAAATAATCGGTTTGAGAAGGTTGAATACCACCAAGACCTGGTCCACCTCTCATAATATTAACTATTACACAAGGCAATTCTGCTCCTGCTATGTAGGATATACCTTCTTGTTTTAGTGCAATTCCTGGACTTGAAGAAGATGTCATTACTCTAGCTCCTGCTCCTGCTGCTCCATATACCATATTTATTGCTGCTACTTCGGATTCTGCCTGTACAAATACTCCACCTATTTTAGGTAATTCTCTGGATAAGTACTCTGGTACTTCATTTTGTGGAGTTATAGGATATCCAAAAAAATACTTACAACCTGCTGCTATTGCTGCTGCACCTAATGCTTCATTTCCTTTCATAAGGACTTTAGTCATGATTAAACCTCCTTTTCTTTATCAAATTTTTCTACTGTTATAACTAAATCCGGACATACTAATCCACAAAAAGCACAAGCTATACAATTTTCTGGATTTTCTACATATGCAGGATGATAGCCTTTTGCATTTAATATTGTTTCATCTATGGCTAATATCTTTGTTGGACAAACTGACACACAAAGATTACAACCTTTACAACGATCTTGCTCAAAAAATACTCTTCCTTTTGCCATTTTCTTGACCCCCCTATTAATTCATCCATTCTTGTCTCATATAAAGTTCTATTGGAAATATTTCTCCTATTAAATCATTTGGAAGTAGGCTTGCTATTTCACTTAGAACTACATTATATTTTAAAGGAATACCTGTTAATTCACTTAATTCAAGTGATAAGTTATATCCTCTAATAACATCTTCTACTGATGTACTCATTAGTAAATTAGTATTATTTACTATACCTGTTATTTTTGCTCTAGAAGTATCTTCAATCTTTCTAATAAATTCTAAGGCAGCCTGAACTGTTGCAGTTTCTGGCCTATTAGCATTTAGAACAAAGAACATGTCATAAGTGCCTTCTATAAAGTATTCATGATACCTACCCAGTGCTCTTGCTCCTGCTGGATCACCTCCTACATCTAAAATTGTTTCATAAGTCCTATCCTGTAAAGGCCCTAAGACCCCTCCAGAAATTGCAGGTAAGTCTAATGCATTGCCCTTAATGGATGCCCCTATGACTTTTATGCCTTTTTCTTCTAATAAACTGGCTTTTTCTCTACTTCTAAAATATAGATTTACAACATCTAAATCTGCTATGGCTACCTTCTTACCAAGTTCACTTAGCTTTATGGCATAATTAATAGAAAACTCAGTTTTTCCGCTGCCATAATGACCTATTATTATTCTAATTCTCTTGTCTTTAATCATATTTTCTCCTTTGGGAATTGCCAAAATATTAAATATATATTTTGGGACTTTCTTCTCCTTTTAGTACCCTTAGTCCACCTTCAGCTAAGGCAGTTAGTTCATCTTCTCCTGGATATATTACAACTTTTGAAATAAATTCTACCATTTCACTAATCCAACTAGTAAACATATTATCATATGCAATACCACCTGTAAGTATAATAGCATCTACTTTTCCTTTAAGCACTGCTGCTTGAGCCCCTATTTCCTTAGCTACTTGATAGGCCATTGCATAATATATTAATTCTGCATATTTATCTCCATTTTTAATTCTTTCCACTACTTCTCTGGCATCATTGGTGTTTAAATAGGATACCAAGCCACCATTTCCTTTTATCATCTTTTTCATTTGGTCATGTGTATACTTACCAGAATAACACAGTTTAATTAAATCACCAACTGGCAAACTTCCTGATCTTTCAGGAGAAAATGGCCCTTCACCATCTAGTGCATTGGCTACATCTATTACTCTTCCTTTTTCATGAGCACCTACAGATATGCCTCCCCCTAGATGGGCTACTATTAAATTTAAGTCTTGGTATTGAACTTCCAAAAATTTAGCATATCTTCTAGATACAGCCATTTGATTTAGGGCATGAAAAATACTCTTTCTTTCAATTTCCTTTAATCCGGAAATTCTTGCTAGATCTTGAAGTTCATCTACTACTACAGGGTCCACTATAAATGCATTTACTTGGATTTCATTAGCTATTTCATGGGCTAATATTCCACCTAAATTACTTGCATGCTCACCCATAACACCAGCCTTTAAATCCTCCAACATTATATCATTTACTATATAGGTACCACCTTCAATTGGTTTTAAAAGTCCACCTCTACCTACAACTGTATCTAATGAATCTAGTTCTATATTATTATCTTTTAAACATTTTAATATGATTTCTTTTCTGAATTCATATTGGTCATATACTTTTTCATAAGATGATATTTCTTCTGTAGAATGCCTAAGTGTTTCTTCAAACATTAGATTTTCATCTTCAAATACTCCAATCTTTGTAGATGTTGAACCTGGATTAATAGTCAATACTCTCATTTTGTCCTCCTACTTAGATGCCTTTAATACTGCTAAGGCTATTGAATTTAACTTACTTTCATCATTGTCTGCTCTGGATGTTAAAACTATTGGTGCTTTAGTGCCTATTATTAGGCCCGCTGATTTTGCATTGGCTAAAAATGTAAGTGCTTTATAAAGTATATTTCCTGAATTAATATCTGGTACAAGAAGTATATCTGCATCACCTGCAACTTCACTTACAATTCCCTTTATTCTAGCAGACTCACTATTAATAGCATTATCAAGGGCTAAAGGTCCATCAACTAGGCAGTCTGTTATAATTCCTTCTTCGTTCATCTTTTTCAACTCTGCAGCATGGACAGTTGCTTCCATTTTAGCTGATACTTTTTCTTTAGCTGCTAAAACTGCTACCTTTGGATTTTCTACATCAAAACATTTTATAAGTTCTACCGCATTTTCTATAATCTGCTTCTTTTGGAATAAATCAGGATTAATGTTCATAGCAGGGTCTGTTACTATGAGTATTTTGTGGTATGTGGGCACTTCAAAAACTGCTACATGGCTAATAATTCTTTCAGTTCTAAGCCCTATTTCATGGTCTAAAACTGCTTTTAAAATAATAGCAGTATCAACTAGTCCCTTCATTAATATATGAGCCTCTCCACTACTCACAAGTTTTGTAGCTATATTACATGCCTTAACCACATCTAATTCATCCAAAATCTCTATATTTTTATAATCCAAATCTATTTCATCACATATTTCTTTAATCTTTTTACTATCTCCAACCAATATAGGTATAATTATTCCTTTATCTTTAGCCATTTTTATAGCCATTAATACTTCATGGTCCTGGGCTACTGCTACTGCTATTTTCTTTGGACCTTTATCTTTAGCTAATTGTAATAACATTTCAAAACTTTTACCCATTAAATATCACCTCATCTTCATAAACTTTTGCCTCTTCTTCACCTAGCAAGACCCTTAAAACTCCATTGTTTAATGCTGACATTTCATCTTCCCCTGGATAAACTACTACTTGTCCTATAAAACTAACCATATCAATAATCTTTTCTACAAGATATTTAGAATATGCTAGTCCTCCAGTTAAGATTATATTATCTACTTGCCCTTTTAAAACTGTGCTACATGATCCTATTTCTTTGCCTATTTGATATGCCATTGCATCAAATATCAATTGTGCATATTTATCCCCATTATTAATCTTCTCCACTACTTCTTCTGCATCTATAGTATTTAAATAAGACATAAGACCACCATTACCCTGAACCATATTTTTCATTTGGTCAAGAGTATAATCACCAGAGTAACATAGCTCTACTAAGTCTCCCACAGGTAACTGCCCTGATCTTTCTGGGCTCATAGGACCCATTTGGATTGCATTGTTAACATCTATAGCTCGTCCTTTTTCAAAAGGTGCTATTGATATGCCACCACCTAAATGACCTATTATAAAATTTACTTCATCTAACTTCTTTCCTAATTCTTTTGCCCTTCTATGGCCTATTGCCTTCATATTTAAGGCATGAATCAAGCTTACTTTTGGTATTTCTTTTAGTCCAGAAATTCTAGCAACTTCATTAAATTCATCTACACCTACTGGGTCTACAATATATGAGTTTATTCCCGCTAAATCTCCAATATGTTTTGCAAGCATTCCACCTAAATTTGAAGCATGAACTCCTTGCAAACCTTTTCCCAAATCCTCAATCATAGGGGTACTTACAATGTAAGTCCCCCCAGGTATTGGTTTCAAAAGCCCACCACGGCCCACCACGGCTAATAGATTTTTATTATCCATTTCTATATCTAGAAGCCAGTCTTTGATTAGCTTTAATCTATATTCATATTGATCCATTATATTTGCAAACTTGCTCACTACATCTATAGGATGTATTATTTTTTTAGATCTTACTTCCACTTCACCTTTAAATATTGAAACCTTTGTTGATGTGGATCCAGGATTTATAGCCAACACATATTCCTTTATGACAGATCCCCCCTAATTTCTAATTAGTCTTATTTCTATTGGATCAGGTATTATTTTTTCTTGAGTAATTCCTTGAATGTTCTCAATCTTTAAATTTACTTGATGAATTCCTTCTTCCAGCCCCAGTAAATTTATTTCCATCTTTAAATCTTCTTCAGTAATTAAGTCTAACTGAGATTTAATGCCTTTTAAATAGATTTGTATAATCTTTTCTAAATCAGAAGGATTGATACTTAGATTACTATCTAAATTTTTTATATTAATATCCCCTAATAAAACATTATAATCCTTTATTATGGTTTCTTCAATAGCATAAGTTATTATAACTTTTTCTCTAGGATTTAATAACTCAATACCTTCTGGTAAATCTAGTTCTACTTCCATAGATGATTGTTCTAACAAGCTGTTAATATCTATTGTTTTAGTATTAATTTTGTTTATTGCTACAAGGTCTTTTTTACCCTTAATAGCTATATTGCTAGGACTAATAGCAATATTAGTAATTGTAAAATTATCAGGTAATTCATTTTCAGTAATTAGTTCAATTGGAATAGAATTAGTCTTTAGCACATTAATATTTACATCAATCATACTTGGAACCTTATCTACACCTATTACCTCATTATTTTCATCATCCAATATTCTTATTGGAACAGACCTACTTGCATCTGATGTAATATCATTAATATTTACTTTTGCCACCACTTTATTTACTTCATTTACCCAAGATCTTGGGCCTCTAACGGTTACAAATTGAGATTTGGAGCTAACATTTTCCAATATATAATCTGTTGGTAATTCTCCTTCTGTTTGAATACTAATTGGTATTTCCCTAGGTATAATCTTCTCCAAGGTAAATAATACCTCTTTTGGCTCTACATTGGTAACCACAACACCTGGTAAATGATTTATCAAACTCACATTTACGGCTACATTAAATTGCCCTTCTCCACGGCCACTTAAATCAACCTGTGCTACTATATTTTTTGATGAAAAATCCTTGTAGTCGCTTAACCTACCAGTTGTTTCCACATTTACAGTTATATCCATAGGCTCCATAAGCTTTAATCCCGCTTTATCTAATGTAACTGTGTTTATAGTTACAGGTATATTCTTAGTGGTAATAGCCCTCACTGGATTCTCTTGTTTCATTACGATTGTCCATAGTAAAATAGCTATTAATAGAGCAAAGGCTTTTATAGTTATATTATTCTTCTCTTTGCTCATTTGTCTGCCTCCATTTCGATAAAATTGATCCCTTTTCCACTTTAGGTTTGTACATATCTGTAAGAATTTGTCTAAGGGTCTTAGAATCTAAATATCTTGATATGGTACCATTCTCAGAAACGGATATTGCACCTGTCTCTTCAGAAACTACTATGGACAAGCTATCAGATTTTTCTGATATGCCTAATGCAGCCCTATGTCTAGTACCTAATTCCTTGCTAACCCCGGTATTTTCAGTAAGGGGCAAGAAACAAGCTGCAGCTTTTATTTTATCATCTTTAATTATAACTGCCCCATCATGTAGGGGAGTATTGGGTATAAATATATTTATAAGTAGATCACTAGAAACAAAACCATCAATTTTAGT
>CAZAGS010000070.1:0-8073 GCA_964484955.1 uncultured Tissierellaceae bacterium | reverse complement strand
TTTACATTACGGAGTCTGCCTTTAATAGTTGTGGTTTGTAATTGTTTTAATACCATGTCACCTTTGCCATTTAAGATTTCCACGAATGTAGATATATCCTGAATATCAATTATTCCAATATCATCTGCTGTCATACCTTCAAGATTACATAAGGTACCCACTATATCAACTGGTCTCATTTTGGTTTTTCTACCTGCATTTATGTGTATTTTCATTATATATTTACTTAGTTCTTCACCTTTTAATTCTTTTATTTCAGCTTTTAATTTCATTTTATCTTCAAAGTCATTCTTAAGACTTAGTACTTGTTCCTGACTTGGTCTATCCTTTATTGGAATTGATTTTTCTATATAATCTTCTATATCAATTAAGCTTCTTTCATCTCTAGGCGTAATAAAACTAATGGCCTTACCAGCTTTTCCCACCCTTCCTGTTCTTCCTATTCTATGAACATAGGATTCACTTTCTTTAGGTAGGTCATAGTTTATTATATGGGTAATATTATCTATATCTATTCCTCTAGCCGCTACATCTGTTGCTACTAAGTATCTAAAGTATCCTTGTCTAAAGTTTTCCATTACTTTAGTCCTGTCTCTTTGTTCCATGCCCCCATGGATTTTATCACAGGTATAATTAGAACGATTTAGTTCAATAAATATTTCGTCAACCCTTTCCCTAGTATTTGCAAATATTATACAAGTATCTGGGTTTTCAACTATTGTTATATCTTTTAAGAGTTGTATTTTTTCTGCTTCATCCACAATATATCCTTCTTGATCTATAAGATCTACTGTAACATTTTCATCTTCTATTTCTACATATATGGGCTTTTTCATATATCTGTCACATAGAATTTCTATATCCTCAGGCAATGTAGCTGAAAACAGCATTGTCATTCTGTCTTTTGGCAAACTATTTATTATAGTCTCTATTTGTTCTAAAAAACCCATACTAAGCATTTCATCAGCTTCATCAATAATTAGGTATTTAACATTTGAAATATCTAAAGTGTCTTTTTCAATATGATCTATTATCCTACCAGGTGTACCTACTACTATATGAGTTTTTTGTTTCAATTCCCTTTGCTGATAATAAAAAGGTGCCCTACCATAAATAGCTGCTACCTTTAACCTTTTAAAACGTCCTATATTAAAAAAATCTTCCCTTACTTGCATAGCCAGTTCTCTTGTGGGGGTTAATACTAAAGCCTGGGGTCTATTTTCTTCCCAATCTACTAATTCACATATAGGTATTGCAAATGCAGCTGTCTTTCCACTACCAGTCTGAGATTTAACTACTACATCTTTACCATCTAGTGCTAATGGTATTACCTTTTCTTGCACTTTTGTAGGATTTTTATAAGATAATATATCAATAGTCTCTAATAATTCACTACTTAGTTTATAATCTTTAAAATTCTTTTTCTTCATTTAATCAACTTCCTTTATTCTTAATTGTCCTTATTCTTCCCTATTATCATACCTAGTAAAAGATAATTTGTATTACTATATTGAAATCCATCGCCTGGTGTTTATTCCAAAGGCAGATCATTAATTAAATCCACCATATCCATAGAGTCTATGTCTTCTGAACCCCTTAAGAAGAATTGATTGGAATCTGTAAAAGGTAATTCCATGGATTATTCTGTTAATTTATATACTAACTATACCATATAAATTGAAAAGTACTCAGGAAAATTTAAAAGGGAATCTCTTATATTATAGAGACTCCCTTGATTTTTGAATATATTTATGAAGCTTCAACATCTGAGAATTGACTGTTATATAATTCTGCATAGAATCCATTTTGTTTTAATAATTCTTCGTGGCTTCCCTGTTCTACTATATCCCCATCTTTCATTACAAGTATCAAATCAGCATGTCTAATGGTTGATAATCTATGGGCTATTATAAATGATGTTCTATTTTTCATTAAATTTTCCATAGCTTTTTGTATAAGCACTTCTGTTCTGGTATCAACTGAGGATGTTGCTTCATCTAATATCAATATGCTAGGGTCTGATAGTATTGCCCTAGCTATTGTTAAAAGTTGTTTTTGCCCTTGGGAAATATTGTTTGCCTCTTCATTTATTACCATATTATATCCATCTGGTAAAGTTTTTATAAATCTATGAGCATGGGCTGCTTTTGCAGCTTGAATTACCTCTTCATCACTAGCATCTAATCTTCCATACCTGATATTCTCCATTATACTTCCACTAAATAACCAGGTATCTTGTAGGACCATACTAATATTTGCTCTTAAATCTTCTCTGGTAAAATCATTTATATTATAGTCATCAACCAGAATTTTCCCATCATTTAAATCATAAAATCTCATTAGTAACTTTACAATAGTTGTTTTTCCAGCTCCAGTTGGTCCTACGATGGCAATTCTTTGCCCTGGATTTAGATTGGCTGAAAAATCATTTATGATTATTTTATCTTCATTATATCCAAACTTAACATTTTCAAACTGTACATGTCCTTGTATTTCCTCTAACTTTACAGGTGTAGCAGTTTCTTTTATTTCTTCTTCCTCACCTATAAATTCGAATACTCTTTCAGCTGCAGCAACTGTTGATTGTAATACATTAGATATTTGTGCAACTTGTGCTATTGGCTGGGTAAAACTTCTTATATATTGAATAAAGGATAGTATATCCCCAACTTGAATCGTGCCTCTAACCGCCAAATAACCTCCTAGAATTGAAACTACTACATAACCTAGATTTCCAATAAACATCATAATAGGTTGCATCATTCCAGATAGAAATTGTGACTTCCATGCTGAGTTATATAGTTCAGAGTTAATAGTTCTAAATTTTGCAACTACTTCCTCTTCTGCATTAAATGCTTTCATAATATTATGCCCACTATATACTTCTTCCACATGACCATTTACTTCTCCTAAAGAGGCTTGTTGAGCTTTAAAATACTTTTGAGACTTCTTAACAACACCTATTACCAAACCTAAAGAAATAGGTAGTATTAAAATTGCCACAAGTGTCATTTGCCAAGAGATTGATATCATCATAATAAGGACACCAATCAAAGTTGTAGCCGAAGTAATTATTTGGCTCATACTTTGATTTAATGACTGACTAACTGTATCTACATCATTGGTGACCCTAGATAATACTTCTCCATGGGTTCTTGTATCAAAATATTTAAGCGGAAGTCTATTTACTTTTTCAGATATCTCTTTTCTTAAATTATATGATACATTTTGTGCAACTCCTGTTACTATAAATCCTTGGACATATGAAAATATTGTAGAGATTATATATAGACCCGTAAGCAACATAAGAATATTTCCTATACTAGTAAAATCTATTCCTCCGCCTTCTACACCAGATATTTTAGAAACTAGTCCCTCAAAGATTTTAGTTGTAGCCTTACCTAGTATCTTTGGGCCAACTATTGAAAATGCAGAACTTCCTATAGCAAATATTATAACTATAATAAGTCTTAATCTATAAGGTCTTAGGTAATCTAAAAGTTGCCTAAAGGTTTGTTTAAAGTTTTTAGGTTTTTCAACAGTCCTACCCATTCCACCCATGGGCCCATGTCCTCTTGGACCAGCTTTATTTACATTTTTTTCACTCATATGGCAAGTTCCTCCTCAGATAATTGTGATTGAGCAATTTGCTTATAGACATCACAATTATTTAATAGTTCTTTGTGTGTTCCTATACCAACTATCTTTCCTTCATCAAGAACCACTATTTTTTCAGCATTTCTAATTGTATTTATTCGTTGAGCCACTATTAGTATAGTTGTATTTTTCAATTCTTTTTTCATTGCATTTCTTAAAGCCATATCTGTTTTAAAGTCTAGTGCTGAAAAACTATCATCAAAGATAAATACTTTAGGTTGTTTAGCCAGGGCTCTAGCTATGGCAAGTCTTTGTTTTTGACCTCCGGATACATTAGCACCAGCTTGTGATATTTCTGTATTAATTCCATTTTCTTTATCCTGAATAAATTCTTTGGCCTGTGATATTTCTATAGCCTTTTGAATGTCCTCATGATTTACATCATGATTTTTCCCATATTTTAAATTACTTTCAATTGTTCCAGTAAATAACATACTTTTTTGCGGTACATATCCTATTAACTCTCTTAAATCATGAAGGGTTACATCCTTTATATTTACACCATCAATGGTAATTTGACCTTCTGATACATCATATAATCTTGGTATTAAATTTATAAGTGTTGATTTTCCACTTCCCGTACTGCCTATAAATGCAGTGGTTTCACCAGGATTTGCAGTAAAGTTAATGTCTTTAATTACACATTCTTCTGCCCCCGGATATTTAAAACCAACATTATTAAATTTCAAAATTCCTTTAAGATTAGGATCTATTGACTTAGGATTTTCAGGATTCTTAATTCTTATATCTTCATCTAGTATTTCTGCAATCCTTCCAGCAGAAACTGATGCTCTTGGTAATATTATAGATACCATGGATAACATTAAGAAACTCATAATAATTTGCATAGCATATTGAATAAATGCCATCATATCTCCAACCTGTATTGCACCTTGGTCAATTTGGCCTGCTCCTACCCATACTATTAGTAGCATAACAAAATTCATTATAAGCATCATTGATGGCATCATCGTTACCATTAGTCTTGATACAAATAAATTTGTACGAGTTAAATCCTTATTGGCATTATCAAATTTATCTTCTTCAAACTTCTGAGTATTAAAAGCTCTTATTACTAAAGTTCCGTTAAGAGATTCTCTCATTACTAGATTTACTTTATCAACTAATTTTTGAACCATTTTAAATTTTGGTAATGCTACAGAAAATAAGGATATTACTAAAACTAGAATAGTAGCAACTGCAAGGCCTACGATCCATGCCATAGATGTATTGGTATTCAAAACCTTTAATACTCCACCAATTCCAAGTATTGGTGCATAAAATACCATTCTTAGCAGCATAACTGTGAATTGTTGTATTTGTTGAATATCATTAGTGCTTCTGGTTATTAAAGAAGCAGTGGAGAAACTATCAAATTCTGCATTAGAAAAAGAAGTAACTTTTTGAAATACTTTGTCTCTTAAATTTCTACCTAATGAGGCAGCTACCCTAGATGATAGAAATCCTACAGAAATTGAAGCTATCATACCTAGGAAGGCAATTAACAACATTATTGCACCTATATTCAGTATATATCTGGACTGAGTCTTTTGAATTTCTATTCCTATAGCTTCATATTCTGATTTAATATAGTTTGTAGCTGATTGAATTATCATGTTTTCAGGTAAATTTTTGAACTGTTCATCTATTTTGGCTTTCATAGCTTGAAATTGTTCATTAGGTAAATCTTCTATTATCATAAAGGGGTCAGTTCCTTGTGGAAAGTTTCCAAATGGATTTTCACCGACTTTTCCTTCTTCTGCAGCAATTCCTTGAGGCGCCCCTTTTTCTATACCTAAAACCGTAAGCATAGCTTTAGCTAAAAATGAATTCATATTTTCTATATCTTCATCTATAGAAGTGTCTAAAATGTAAAGACTTTCACTAGCTAGCAATGGATACTTTTTAAGATTACTATTAAATTCTTCTTCTGTTAAATTATCTTTATTAATTAATTTAAAGCTATTATCTATTAATTTAATTTCATCTTCACTTAAAAACATCTTTATCTTGTCTAATTGACTTGCTCTTATAACTTGGGGAATTGCATTTTCAATACCACTTTGTTGAATACCCACATTTACAATTTCGGACATATATTCAGGCAGCGCAAGATCTGTTCTTGCTTGGAAAAATAACAATCCTATTATTAGTAAAACAATCAATATAAATGGCTTCATTTCTTTTATAATTTTTAACATATTTACCTCCTACTTTTGTTAATTTTTTCTGTGTCAGTTGCTGCAATAAGATTGTCTTTCATTTGAAGGAAGAGTCTCCTTAGAATTACGGATTCCTCACTAGTAAAATTACCAAAGCATTCTTCCTCAATTTTATTCATTACATCTCTTGCTTCTTTACATAGCTCTAATCCTTCTTCTGTAATATATACCCTTGATATTCTTTGATCTTCCTTGTCTTGCTTGCGCTTTACTAAGTTTGCTTTTTCCATCCTCTTTAGCATTACTGTTATAGTAGATGCTTTAACATTTAACAAATCGGCTAGGTCTTTTTGGCTTAATCCATCTTTTTTACTCAAAATAAAAAGCATGGGCGGTTGCCCATGATATACACCTATTTCTTCTAAAAGCACATGTGTAAGATAATAATGTAATCTGTTTATTTCTAAGAATAAATAATATAATGAGTCTTTATTTATTATATCCATCTTTTCCTCCTTCAACTTAGTTAGTCGACTAAGTACATTGTATATATTACTACTATATGTTAATATTGTCAATATGCAGATACATTGTTATATTTATATTTATTATTACTTAGCCTACTAATGTAATTCTAATAAAAAAGATGTTAGACAGTTTAGTCCAACATCCATTAATAATAATCTAATATTATTTAGTTATTTGTTTTAATGGTTACCTTTTTTGTTAGTCCATCCCAGTCCACATCACAATCAAGATTTTCAGCGATAAATCTTAGTGGCAACATGGTTCTTTCACTATCTGAAATATAGGGAGCAACATCGGTCTCCTTGGTAGAACCATTAACTTTTGCATTTTTATTTCCAATCCACAGATATATTTTAGTACCTTTTAAATATATACTCACTCTTTTATCAGATTGACGCCATTCTACTTCGCCACCCATTTCTTCTATAACAGCTCGTATAGGTAAAAACGTTCTACCATTTTTTATAATCATTATGGTTCCCTTGCCTGGATCAATCTCTTTTTTCTCATTATTGACAAACATATACTTGCTTCCTAGCTGTAGTACAATACTTTTATTAAGTGAACCAGATTTAATAGATACTTCATTTGAAGCATCACCTATTGTTTTATCCTTGTAGACAGGTCTCAAAATGTAGTAATAAACTGTATTGTCCTCAATATTTAAATCACTATAATATGTTTTCTCTATAGGAAAATCTGTGATAGGGGTTTTTGACTGCTTACCTGCTGATGTAGCTCTATAAAGATTATATCCAATAATATCCTTCGAAAAATTTGGTCTAGTCCAAAATAGGTCAATACCTCTATCAACAGCTATTGTACTTAAAACAATCTTCGACTTTTGCTGAATGTCTATTAATTCAAAACTCTCCCAGTTTCCAATTTTAGTTCTATCTACACTAACAGCGTCACCGCCACCATCTTCTGCACTAATATATTTCTTATTATAGGCTTTAAAAGCTACCTTATTATTATCTAATTTAACTAATTGAAATATCTCTTTTTTATTTATTTTACTACCATTAACACGAACATCTTCATCATCAACTTTTAAATAATCACCATTATATCCTTTTAGTGCAATATATCCTTTGCCTAGATCAATAATCTCAAATATTTCCCAATCTCCTATTTGATTTCTATCAGCTACTAATTTACTCCCTCCACCATTCTCAGCACATAAGAAATTGCCCTTATATGTTTTAATAGCAACCTTATTCTTCATATCCTCATGACCATGAGTGTGATTTGGAGAAAATACTGTGAATAACAACATTAGTAATAAAACTAAGGTAATCATCTTTTTATACAAATACCACTTCTTCATTACAACCATCTCCTTTCTTCTAATAATATTATTTAATATCTATACTATTCATATTCTGAGAAACTGTAATAGAAATGAGATAATTGTGATTTTAGAAAACAAAAAAGCGACTAAAAGTCGCTTTTTTCAATGGCGGGAGTATGTGGGAATCGAACCCACCTAAGAAGCTATTAACCCCTCACGCTAGTTTTGAAGACTAGAGAGCCCACCAGAACTCATCTACCCCCATAATTTTAACATTTAGAACTATTTAATTATAGCATAATTAAAATTTATGTCAAGAAGGCGTCTTACACATATATTATAATAATCCATCATCTTTTAATACTTCAATTAATGCATCTACAACATTTTCATCATATTTAATGCCTTTAAGACTAATTAGTTCATCAACAG
>CAZAGS010000069.1:0-8193 GCA_964484955.1 uncultured Tissierellaceae bacterium | reverse complement strand
ATAACTGGAACACCTTGTTGTCCTGATTTTTTAACCATTTCCATTGCTTTATCACGATCTTTTCCTACATCAAATGCTTCATAAGCTACATTCTTAGAGTCTAGGTAATCCTTTACCTTTGTACACCATGGACATGTAGAAGTTGAATAAACTATAACTTTTTTCATTTTTTTACTCCTCCTTGTATTGTTAATCATATTGTTATAACTAATATACCCTTTAAGAGATTAAAAAAACATAAATTAATTAATCATGATAATTAATAAGACAGCACAAGAAATTATATTCTTGGCTGTCTTAATCTTTTTATTTTAAATTTTCAATAATAGTTTTTAACCATACAGGCAAGTCTTTTGGTGTTCTGGATGTTATTAAATTACCATCTACAACTACTTCTTGGTCTACATACTCTGCACCTGCATTAAGCAAATCATCTTTTATTGAATAAAAGGATGTAACTTTTCTACCATTTAAATCACAACAAGATGCTAACATCCAAGGACCATGGCAAATCGCTGCAATGATTTTGTTTTGACTATTCATATCTTTAACAAAATCTACTGTGGCTTTACACCTTCTCATATGGTCTGGAGAAAATCCACCTGGTATAACCACCGCATCATAGTCTTTAGCTGATATATCTTCTGATGCATGGGTACTTTTCTCAGCTAAACCAACTTTTGATTTATATTCCTTGTCTTTTTCTGTACCTACTAAATGAACTTCAAATCCCTCTTCTAAAAGTCTAAAATAAGGATATATAAGTTCTCTTTCGTCAAATAAGTTTTCTAATAATATGGCTACTTTCTTCATTATTATCCCCTTTCTATTAAAGTTCTCATTAATACCTATACCCTAATAGAGCTTTTCAAAACTAAAATAGTCCTAGCAGTCTATTCCCTTCCTTGACTCTATGCCTTGAGTATAATAATGTTTTATTTCTTTCATCTCAGTTACCAAGTCTGCAATTTCAATAAGTTTGTCATCTGCATATCTACCGGTCACAATTACTTCTACATGAGGAGCCCTATTTTTGATTATTTCTATGGCTTCTTCAAGTGTGAAAAGTTTATAATATAAGGCAATTGTTAATTCATCTAATACTACTACATCGTATTCACCCTTAGCTAAGATGTCTTTACACACCTTTAATCCCGCTCTTGCAAAGGCAATATCCCGATCTGTTGGATCATTATATATAAAACAATCAATTCCAAACTGTTGAATAACTAAGTTTGGTATTGATTCTTGGATCTTTAATTCACTATATTCCATGCCTTTTATAAATTGTCCGAAAAATACCTTCTTACCTGCAGAAACAGCCCTAATAGCTAAGCCTAATGCAGCAGTGGTCTTTCCTTTACCATTTCCTGTATAAATATGAATATATCCCTTATCCATAAGACATTCCTCCATTATTTATTTATATCTTAGCAATATTTGATGTTAAAAAATATAATAACCCTTTATAAATCGATCTATCCTCATACCATTCATCTAAGCTAAAGATTTCTTCTTTGCCCCAATTTGATGTGATAATATAGTGGTCTCCGGACTTGGTGCAATAATATCCAGTAATAGTGACCCAGTGGTAAGCAAGGTTTTTTATCTTACTATTCCAAGTAACCATCATAATTGGAAGATTTCTTCTTAATCCATGCTTTATGTATTCTACTGTAACAGATTTTGTTCTAGGATTTACTAATAAAAATGGAGTAACTTCAAAATTCATTGATTCTGCATATTTATTTAATCCCTTAATCATAGTTGAAACTGTAGGTATTCCGTATACCTGGGGCTTAATAAATTTATATAAATATAAAGCCAAATCTAGAAAGTTTGTTTTGGTAATAATAGGGGGATTTGAATTTTTGTTATGGGGATTATTTCTAGCCATATAGAAAAGTGTATTACAGGCCGCAATTACACCACAGGACCTATCTGACCAAAACTTAGATACATAGCCTTCCCTAGATAACCATCCTTGATATCCGCCATAATGTATATTATCCACTTTTACAAAGTCCAAGTGGTTTTTTAAGTTAATTGCTTCAAGAATATTCTTTTTATTATTCTCCATAATATCAAACCCCTAGCATGTTTATTATAGTAATTACCCGATTAGACCACTATATTAAGTATACCATAGATAGTTATTTAGCAATAATTATATTGAGAGAATATTGTCTTATTTTGTCATAAATGCATATAAAAAAACTAGCCTAATGATATAAAGGCTAGTTCTAGCTTATTTTACATTCTCAACAAATTGAATCTTTAAACCATTTGGATCTAATACGAAGAAGAATTTAACAGAAGGATTAGGTGAGAAAGGTCCACTATGAATTTCCAATCCTCTTTCCTTAATAAATGCTATTTTGTCTTCTACATTATCTACTTCAAAGCCAAGACTTATGCTGTTGCCCATATTAATTTCTTCTGCTGCCTCATCTTCTATTAGCTCAACTTCTGTTCCTCCACTGCCTAAAAATGTAAGCTCCATTCCAGGTCCAGCCTTAAATGTTCTTTGAACTTCTAGACCTACTACTTGCTCATAAAACTTTACTGATTCTTTCATATTTTTTACATACAGGGTTACCCAACAAAATTTCATAATCTCACTCCTCCTACATTTTTTATATTAAATATATCCTTCAAGACCTCTAAGCGAAACCTCTCCTGAAAAGATATTTTCAATTACATTGTTGTCAAATTGGACTACTAGCTGTCCTTCCAGATTCACATCTAATGCTTTTCCTATTCGACTTTCTTTTCCTCTTATTATTCTAACTTCCTCACCAAGTAACACAGAGTTCTTTTTGCAAATTTCTATGGTAGAAGAAATGTTGCCATCCTTGAACTCCATATACAGCTTTTCAAAATGGTTTAAAATATTAGCTAATAAGATTTTTCTATTTATCACTTTATTTGTGGCAATTTTCAAAGAAGTAGCTTTATCTTGCAAATTATGGGGAATATCTTCCATATCTAGATTAACATTAATTCCAATACCCATTACTACATAGTTCACCATATTCATTTCACAAGACATTTCAGTAAGAATGCCACCTATCTTTTTTCTATCCTTGATTATATCATTAGGCCATTTAATACCTGATTCTATTCCCATATGACCTAAGGCTTTGTTTACAGCTGCAGCCCCTACCAAGGCAATCTTGCTTACATTCATAGGCTCAATCTCAGGTTTTAAAATCATACTCATCCATATGCCTTTTCCCTTTGGGGAAATCCACATTCTACCTAATCTACCTATACCGGAACTTTGTTCTTCGGATAAGATTACAGTACCTTCTGGTTCTTTTAAGGCTATTTCCTTTGCTCTTATATTAGTTGAATCAATAGTGTCGTAGTAGTATAATTTGCGACCTATAAACTTAGTATTTAAATTATCTTCTAGTGAGCCTAATATCTCATTTTTCATATTTTCACCTACAACTATGTATTTAATCTTATTTTATCATATATTATTAAATTTGATATGATATAATTTAAATTAAGACAAAAGGGGGTATTTCATGAAAGTGCTATCATTAGTATTTATAGTATCAATATTCATTGTGGGCTTTATATTGAAGGGCAAGAAAATAAAAGATGTTAAAATCTTTAAAATTAGCATAATTACCATAATGGGAATAGTATACATTTCAGCAATAATAATAGTTGAGTTTATAATACCTTTACCTACATATTATATTAAGCCTAAAGATTATAGATATATTGAAAACATTATAGAAGATGAAATGACTAAGTCTAATATAATCCATGACAAAGATTCAGTTAAAATAAGGGATCAATTCATTGGAAAATATAATCAATTATACCTTACTAGTTATGAAGTTAATGGCCAAGAAGAGGCCAGAATGTTTGATTTCAAGGTGAATATCTTTGGCAATTTAAAGCCAAAACATGAATTTAGTGAATCTACGGTGATTTTAAAAGATGAACTAGATGATGGAAGGAATTATAGGATAATAGCTGATGGCATACCTGCATTTTATATAGAATACGGATACGCTAATAATCCAGAAGAATTGAAAAATAGAGGTTTTGGTGAATTTGTAGTAGGCAGTATAAATCCTGATGAATATTATCTACTAGCAAAGAGGGATGATGATTGGAGTCCAATTCAATTAAGGTTTGGTATTTTATTTATTGCACTATTTGTTATGTATAAAATGGAGAAAAAAAGAAGCTTTTATTCAGAAACTAAGTTTATTGGTAAGAAAAGATTTCCATATGAAGTAGAGTATTATTATTAAAAAGAATGGGCGGACACACAGGTACCGCCCCTACATTTTTACTTCTTTAAGTTATTAACAACTTTATACTCAGCTAGTTTTTCCTCATACCATCCAGTAAATGCTTCTGGAATTTTTGATTCTAAAATCATATCTATTATTTCTTCTTTATTAGCTTCTAAACTTCCTTCTGTTGCTTCTGTCTTTTCGTTTACTTTAATAATATGGTAACCAAATTGACTTTGAACTGGTTGGCTGATTTCACCAATTGGAAGTGAGAATGCTGCCTTATCAAATGGTTCTACCATAGCCCCTCTACCAAAGAAACCTAAATTACCCCCATTAGCTGCCGAACCGTCTTCAGAATATTCAAGAGCAAGCTCTTCAAAACTTTCACCTGCATCTAGTTTACCTAATACTTCATTAGCTAGTTCTTCAGTTTTCACAAGTATGTGACTTGCATTAACTTGTTCACCTTTGTTAAAGATCTCACCATTTTCTTCGTAGAATTCTGCGATTTCTTCCTCAGTAATTACCATATCTTTTGATACAAGTTTTTTCATAGAAAGGTTTAATTTTATATTTTCTTGCATTTCTTCTTTTGTCATATTGTATTGTGCCATTGTTTGTTCTAATACTTCAGCACCACCATAATAATTCTCCATCTTTGCAAACTCTTCATTTACTTCATCTTCTGTAATTTTTATATCTGATTTTTTAATTTCTAATTCTATTATCTTGTCGCTAATCATTCCATCTAAGCTGGCTTCACCATATTGTTCAACTAATAAATCATAAAATTCATCTTTTGTTATTTCTACATCTCCAACTTTTGCAACTATTTCTTTGTCACTAGGACTACAAGCCGTAATACTAAAAGCTAATATTAGTACAAATACTAATATTATGTACTTACCTGATTTTAATTTATTAAACATACAAAAACCCCTTTTTAATTTATTTACATATAAAATTTTACCACTTATATACTATACCACAAAAAACACTCTTAAATGTGGTATATTTATGTGAAAATAAAACACCGGGGACTGTCCCCAGTGTTATAATGGCCATATATACAGTATTAGAGGTGCTCCAACAAGTAAAATTAATATGGACAATGGTAATCCAAGTCGCCAATAATCCTTGAACTTGTATCCTCCAGGTCCCATAACCAAAATATTAGATTGATGTCCAATAGGTGTTAAGAAAGCTGAGGAAGATGCCACAGATACAGCCATTAATAGTGGGTCTGGGCTGACTCCCATAGATAAAGCTAAGGAAAGGGCTATAGGTCCCATTAATACTGCTGTTGCAGAGCTACTTATTAAGTTAGTAATAGACATAGTCAAGATCATTAATACTACTACCATCATTGATGGAGAAAATGCAAAGGTTAATTTCATTAATCCACCAGCTATAGTGTCAGAAGCTCCACTTATGGTTAAACCATTACCTAAGGCAAATAATGAACCTAACATTATAACTGTAGGCCATTCTATAGCTTCATAAAACTCTCTAGGAGTAATCATTTTTGTTAATACTAATAAGACTGCTGCAAATGAAAAAGCAATTTGAACAGGAATAATTCCCAAGGTTGTAGATATTATTGAAGTTAAAAAGATTCCTAGAGTTATATATTGATTTTTTTTAGACTTTTCAATATTCAAATCTACTCCTCTCTCTGCCAGAGGAAGACATCGTAGTTTTGAATATGTATCTTGTAAAATACTTTCTGGTACCTGTATTAAGAGTACATCCCCTCTTTGAAATCTAAAAGCTTTTAATCTTTCTATAGAAGAGACTCCCTTTCTAGATACAGCTACTAAATTTACATTGTACCTATTTCTAAGACGTGTTTCCAAAGCAGTCCTACCAATCAAAAATGAATCTTCCCTTAGCACAACCTCTACCAAGGCTACCTGGTCTGCCTTCAAATGTGGTTCAGAGGTTAATATATCAGTTTTTATTGTTTTAAGTTTTAGGCCAGTCTTTTTAATTAAATTTGATATGTCGGTGGAAAGTGCTTTTACAATTATAATATCACCTATTAGTAGTTGCTCGCTGGCACGAGGTGCTATTATCTTATGACTACTTCTAATAATACTCAGTACGTTCATTTCTATTTTATATTCTTTATAGAATTCTCTTAAAGTTCGACCTGCTAGTTTATAATTGTCAGTTACAATAAGTTCAAATAAATAGCCTTCAATATTAAATAATTCCCCTACATTTTTACTATCTCTTTCAGGAATTAATCTCCAGCCTATAAGAGCGGTAAATAAAATACCTATAGCAGACATTGTAATACCTACAGGAGCAAATGAAAAGAATGAAAAAGCCTCATATCCTGCTTGCATCCTATAAGTTGACACTATTAAGTTAGGTGGAGTACCAATACCAGTAATCATCCCACCAAGAAGCGATGCAAATGCTACAGGCATTAACAATTGATGGGGGGAAATCTTATTGTCTTTGGAAATGGTAAGTGCAATAGGCAATATTAAAGCTAGGGCCCCAGTATTATTAATAAATGCACTTAATAATGCAGTAATGACCATCAAGCTCATTACCTTTGTTGTTACACTGTTTTTACCTTTATTTATTAAACGAACTATATTATCAATAACTCCAGTTTTTATTAGGGCACTAGAAATCACTAGTACAGATGCTACAGTTATAATAGCAGGGTGGCTAAAGCCAGCAAATGCTTTCTCAGCAGGTATAACTCCTGTAATAGTCAAGGTAATCAAGCCTAATAAGGCAACAAAATCATAGCGCAATCTTCCATCTATAAATAAATATAAGGTAATAAGTATTACAGCAAATACTATAATTTGTGAAAGCATTTAAACCCTCCTTTAAATCATAATAATCTAATAATTACTAGGTCATATATACCCATATTAGCTGGGATTAACATTATAATCGAAATATAAAAACCATTAGTGTGAAAACTAATGGTTTCTTCTCTAAATGCCTACTTCTTTAAAGGTACTTCCTTTTACTTCTACTACATCATTTATAATTAAAAATGCACTAGGATCTATACTATCTACTATATCTTTTAATTTAACTATTTCATTGGCTTTAACTATACAATAAAGAACTTCCTTATCTTCTTTTTTATAACCACCTTTACCTTCTAAAAGGGTAACACTTCTATTTAATCCAAAAATAATGGCACTTGTTAATTCATCAGATTTGGCTGATACTATTGTTACATTTTTCATTACATTAAATCCTATTTGTACTTTATCTAATACTTGATAGCCTATATACATTGAAATCAAAGTATACATAGCAGGCCTTATGCCAAATAAAAATGATGAAAGTGATATAATTACAGTGTTTATTGCCATTAAGCCTGTTCCAATATTTAAATTATATTTTCTTTTTAATATAGCTGCTATTATATCCAATCCTCCTTGGGAGGTTCTATTTCTAAACATTAGACCCATACCAACCCCATTAAAAACTCCACCAATTACTGCCCCTAATAAGATGTCTTCTAATACTATATATTTAGCTAATCCACTAGTTGCAGTCAATAGAGTTGAAAATACAAACATAGATATAAATCCGAAAATAGCAAACTCTCTATCTACCATTCTTGAACCAATAATAAATATTGGTAGATTTATTATGAATACAGTTATTCCTGAAGGAAATCCCGTAAGGTATTGATTCATAAGTGCAAGGCCACCAACTCCCCCACTTAAAAGCTTATTAGGTATAAAAAATACATTAAAAGCAATTGCACATAAGAGATTCCCTAATACTATAAAAATTAATTTCCTCAATATATTGTTTTTTGTTTTCCTTAAATCAGCACGACTTGCCATTTATTTTTACCACTCCATATTTTAATATTTTAAAACAACAACCCTAATATCTTAACCCGATTACAAATTCTTTGCAAGCATTAGACTTA
>CAZAGS010000068.1:0-8371 GCA_964484955.1 uncultured Tissierellaceae bacterium | reverse complement strand
ATGTAAAAAGATGTAATAAAAATAAGTGGTTCCATTTATACCAAAAAAATGAAAATTGGAAGAAAAAGTCATATTACGTATTTATAGTAGCTTTATTTAAAAAGTAAATAATATTCATGTATAATCGTATTTCTGAATTAACTTTTTTATTGACTTATATATCTATATATCCTAATATATAGATATATGGATTGAAAGGAGATTCTTATGCAAGTAGATAAAAAAATATTAGAAGAAAAAGCAAAGATTCTTAAAGTATTAGCACACCCTATAAGACTATGTATAGTTAAAGGATTACTAGATCAAGGTGAAAATAATGTATCTTATATGCAAGGATGCTTGGATATTCCTCAATCAACACTATCTCAACATCTAAGTAAATTAAAAGCAGCAGGAATTATAGATAGCAAACGAAGTGGAACAGAAGTATTTTACAGTGTGATAGATAAGCAAACAATTAGAATTATTAACACTATATTTGTAGAGTAAAAATACTTAGGGGGGAATTCTTATGAGTAAAAAAGTTTTAATAATTGGTGGAGTAGCTGGGGGAGCAACTGCCTTGACACGTCTAAGAAGGTTAGATGAAAATGCGGAGATTATTTTATTTGAACGTGGGGAATATGTTTCTTTTGCCAATTGCGGTCTGCCATATCATATAGGTGGAACAATAGAAAAGAGAGAATCTTTGGTAATTCAGCCTAAAGAAGTTATTGAAAGTAAGTACAATGTAGATATCCGAATTAATTCGGAAGTTGTACATATCCTAAAGGATGAAAAGAAAATTGTAGTAAAGGATAAAATCAAAGATCAAACCTATGAAGAATCTTATGACTATTTAATAATATCTACAGGTTCAACTCCTTTAAAGCCACCAATACCAGGAATTGATTCACCAAATATATTTAGTCTTTGGACCATACCAGATACTGACAAGATTATATCATTTATAGAAAAGGAAAAGCCAAAACGTGCAACAGTAATAGGTGGTGGATTTATAGGCATTGAAATGGCAGAAAACCTACATGAATTAGGATTAGAAGTATCAATAGTAGAAATGCTAGATCAAGTAATGGCACCTTTAGATTTTGAAATGGCACAAGTGGTACATCAGCATTTAAAATCCAAAGAAGTTAATTTACATCTAGGTGATGGGGTGAAATCATTTGAATATAATGATGGTATTACCACTGTTACACTTCAGTCAGGAAATAAGGTTGAATCTGATCTAGTAATATTATCTATTGGAGTAAGGCCAAATGGTGAATTAGCCAAGGATTCAGGATTAACACAAAACCAAAGAGGTGGTATTGTTGTAGACAGATACCTAAAGACTTCCGATGATTATATTTATGCTATTGGTGATGTTATCGAAGTAGAAGATTATGTTAATAAGATTCCAACTATGGTTCCTTTAGGTGGTCCTGCCAACAAGCAAGGTAGGATTGTAGCTAATAATATTCATGGACAAGCAACAGAATATAAAGGAACTCAAGGAACCAGTATAGTAAAGGTTTTTGATTTAGATGTTGCAACTACAGGAGTCAATGAAAAAACTTTAAATAAATTAGGAAAAGAATACAAAAAAGACTATCTGATTTCTTTAGTCCATGTTAATTCTCATGCAGAATATTTTCCAGGTGCTTTGCCAATATCAATTAAATTAATATATGAGCTTTCAGGCAAAATATTAGGTTGTCAAATAGTAGGCTATGATGGGGTGGATAAGAGAATAGATGTAATAGCTACAGCTATTAGATTTAATGGCACTGTAATGGACCTAATGGATTTAGAACTAGCTTATGCACCACCTTACTCTTCAGCGAAAGATCCAGTAAATATGGTTGCATTTGCTGCAGACAATCAACTGAAGGGAAAGACTGAATTGATATTATGGAGTGAAATTAAGGATTTGGAAGCTAAGTATACAGTATTTTTAGATGTAAGGATGCCAGTTGAGAGAATGGTGGGAGGTATTGAAGAATCAATAATAATACCCTTAGAAGAATTGAGAAATAGATTAAATGAATTAGATAAGGATAAGTTAATTGTCACATATTGCTCAATAGGTCTAAGAGGTTATGTTGCAGATAGAATATTAAGACAAAATGGTTTTAACTCTGTAAATTTAGCTGGAGGATACAGCACATATAAGACTATGTTTTTAAACGACCAAATAAGTCATGAGGGACCAAAGGCCTTTAGTGATTCTGGAGTAGCTACAAATGAACCTACTCCTAATGCAATAAGTGAAATAGTAGAATTAAATGCCTGTGGCTTATCATGTCCAGGGCCTATTATAAAAGTAAATGAAAAGATGATGGACTTAAAAGATGGTGACCAATTAAAGGTCTTAGTCACAGATCCAGGTTTTATTAGTGATGCAAAGGCTTGGTGTAAGAATACTGCTAATACTTTTGTAAGCCATGGAAAAGAAGGAAAAACTATAGTAGCTATATTAGAAAAAGGCATGAGTGGACAAGAGAAAGTAGAAACAGTCAGTGGAAACAAGAAAGATGAAAAGACAATAGTTGTATTTAGTGGGGACTTGGATAAAGCTATTGCAGCATTTATTATTGCCAATGGAGCTACTTCTATGGGAAGCAAAGTAAATATGTTTTTTACATTTTGGGGCTTAAATGTATTAAGAAAAGATACTCATATAAATGTAAAAAAAGACTTTATGAGCAATATGTTTTCTAAAATGATGCCTAGAGGAAGTAAAAAATTAGGAATATCTAAAATGAATATGGGTGGAATGGGCTCAAAGATGATTAGAAAGGTTATGAAAGACAAAAACATATCCTCCTTAGAAGAGTTAATGGGATTTGCTAGAGATTCTGGTGTTAGGTTTGTAGCTTGTCAGATGTCAATGGATGTTATGGGAATAACTAAGGAAGAATTAATAGATGGCATTGAAATCGGTGGAGTAGCTACAATGTTATCTGATGCTAATGAATCCAATGTTAATCTTTTTATCTAGACAATTGTCCTGCAATAGGATAAAATATAAGAGATTGGATCTGGTAATTAACTAATTTCTATACTTGGAATTAGATTATTCATCCAAAAATTTTTTTAAAGGAGGAGTTTCATGAACGCAATGACTCAAGAAAACTTAAGGTCAGCATTTGGTGGTGAAAGCCAGGCACATATGAGATATAGAATTTGGGGTGAACGTGCTAAAAATGAAGGATTTCCGGTAACTGGAAGACTATTTATGGCAACTTCAGATGCAGAACAAGTGCATGCAACACTACACTTTAGAGCGCTAAAAGATGTAGCAGGCGACTTTCCAGTAACTTCAATGGCTGGATTTGGTCTTACAAATACCTCACAAAACCTTCAAGGAGCAATAGACGGGGAACTATTTGAAGTTAATCAAATGTATCCAGCATACATAGCAGTTGCTGAAATGCAAGAAGAGAAAACTGCAATATCAGCAATGAGATTTGCTATAGAAGCGGAAAAGGTTCATGCTGAATTATTTACAAAAGCAAAAGAAGCTGTTGACCAAAGTAAGGACTTAGAAGCAGAAGTTATATTACTTTGTCCAGTTTGTGGATTTATTTCATTAACTGGAGAAGAACACGTTTGTCCTCTTTGCCAAGCAAAAAAATCAGTATTCATAGAATATTAAAAATAGACACCCTAGGGTGTCTATTTTTCCATGAAACCCTTTTCCAACTTAAGTAATAATTTAACCACAGGAGGCTGATATGATTAGAAAAGAAATTATACTAGGAAGTGAAACCGGCTTACACGCAAAACCAGCATCACTATTAGTTAAGCAAGCTGCAAAATTCAAATCGGATATAAGACTTTTTAAAGATGGAAAAGAATATAATGGTAAAAGTATAATGGGAATATTAAGTATGGGAGCAGGAAAAGGAGATAAAATAATAATACAAGCAATAGGTGAGGACAAAGAAGTTGCTGTAGCAGAGCTAGTAGATCTACTTGTAAATAGGCTAGGGGATTAGGAGTGAGACACTTGAAAGGTTTAGCTACTTCGCCAGGAATTGGCATAGGAAAAGTATTTATATATAAAGAAGCAGAGTTAAAAATTGAAAAAACTAAAATTAAAAATATAGATGCTGAAATGGCAAGATTAGAATTAGCCTTAAATAAGGCTACAGCAGAAATTAATAATTTATATAAAATTACATTAGATACAGTTGGTGAAAAGGAAGCCCAAATATTTACAGCTCATAAAATGATTCTAAGAGATCCGGAGTTTTTAAGAGCAGTTAAAAATAAGCTTAAAGATGAAAAAATAAATATTGAATGGGCTGTAAATGAAGTAGCTAATTTTTTTATTTCCAAGTTTGAAAATATTGAAGATGAATATTTAAAAGCTAGAACAGTGGATTTAAAGGATGTATCTAAGCGATTATTAAGAATCTTATTAAATATAGAGACATCAGATTTAATATCTATTAGTGAAAAATCTATTATTGTAGCTGAAGATTTAACACCTTCTGACACAGCACAAATGAATAAAGATATGGTTGTAGGAATAGTAACTGAACTAGGTGGAATAACATCGCATACTTCTATTATGGCTAGAACTCTGGAAGTTCCCACTATAGTAGGTGTAAAAGATGCCACTAAGCTACTTGCTCACGGCGATACTTTAATCATAAATGGAAATAGTGGAGAAATTATCCTTAATCCATCCGGTGAAAAATTAAAGGAAAACAAGCAAAAGCAAAAGGAATTAGCAGACTTCAAACTAAAATTAAACTCTATGAAAATGGAAGAAACACTTTCTAAAGATGGGCATAGGGTGGTTTTAGCTGGAAATATAGGATCCCAAAAAGATATTGACAAAGTTCTAGAAAATTATGGTCAGGGTGTAGGGCTTTACAGAACAGAATTTTTATATATGGGTCAAGATAGACTTCCAACTGAAGAGGAACAATTTCAATCCTATAAAATTGTTGCGGAAAAACTTGAAGGACGACCTCTAGTGATTAGAACCCTTGATGCTGGCGGAGATAAAGACTTACCATATTTAAGTCTAGGAAAAGAGCTAAACCCATTTTTAGGTTATAGGGCAATTAGACTTTGTTTTGATAGGCAAGATATATTTAGAAGTCAATTAAGAGCTATTCTTAGGGCCAGTGCCTACGGCAATATAAAGATCATGTTTCCAATGATCTCAAATATAAAAGAATTAAGAGATGCTAAAGCAATTGTTGAAGAATTAAAAGCAGAATTAACTATTGATAATATAGAGTTTGATAATAATATAGAGATAGGCATAATGGTGGAAATACCTGCTGTAGCAATTCATTCTGCTGCTTTTGCCAAAGAAGTAGACTTCTTTAGTATTGGAACAAATGATTTAATACAATATTCTCTTGCAGTAGATAGGGGAAATGCCCATATAGCCTATCTTTATAATCAATTCCATCCGGCAGTTCTTAAATTAATTCAAATGACCATTGAAAATGGTCATAAAGAAGGTATTAAGGTTGCAATGTGTGGGGAGGTTGCTGGTGATCAAAAACTAATTCCACTTCTCTTAGCTATGGGTCTAGATGAGTTTTCTATGAGTTCATCATCTATTTTAAAATCTCGCTTCCTAATAAAACATATTTCTAAAAAAGAGGTTAGTGAAATGCTAGATGAAATATTAAGTCTAGCCACAGCTGAAGATGTAGAAAACTATATAGATAAAAATATATTAAAATTCTAAAATAGCCTGTAAGGGTTATTTTTTTATATTATTGGAATAATAAAGAGGAATATTCTTAGGAGGTTTTAAATTGAAAACTAGACTCTTTATTATTGCTGTAATACCGGCTGTAATCTTTATGATGGGTATATATTTATCTGATAGAAGAGATAGGGAACCAGCAAAATTATTGCTAATTACTTATGCATTGGGAGCATTAGCTGTTATTCCATCTATTTTTGTGGAAGAAATATTACTAAAATTCAATGTCTTTACTGGGGTGGGGAAAGCTTTTTATAATGCCTTTATCGTAGCTGCACTTACAGAGGAGTTTTTCAAAAGGCTAGTGGTTTTAAAGGTACCATATAGAACAAGTTATTTCAATGAAAGGCTTGACGGTATAGTATATGGGGTATTTGCTGCACTAGGCTTTGCTACAGTGGAAAATATAATGTATGTAGTTTTTGCCTATACCAACAATCCATTTATAGGTTTATATAGGGGGATATTTTCAGTGCCAGCTCATGGTGTATTTGGTATAACCATGGGTTATTATCTAAGCTTAGCCAAGTTTAATCTAGATGAAGCTGGAAAGAAATCAAATCTTGCCAAATCATTAGTAATGCCTGTAATATTACATGGTATTTTTGATTTTATTTTAATGGCTGAAATACCACAATTAACCCTATTATTTGTGCCCTACGTAGTATTTATATGGTGGTTAAATGAAAGAAGACTGTCGAAATTTGTTTTTGATTCAAGAAATAGGATAATAGATAAAACAAAGCAATAAAGAAAATATACTAGTGTTGAATTTATATCTTATATTAGATAAGATATAAATAAGCAATAATAGGACAAGTTGTACTGGAGGGCATTATGAAAAAGAAAATATTGTGTTTCATCCTTATTGGTCTTGTATTGGTTTTAATTATATCTGCTTGTAGAAGTGGTCTGGTTGATAACAATACAAATAATAAAGTAGAAGATAAACTTGATGATGAAATTACACCTATAAAAGAAGAAATAGTAGAAGAGATAGCGGAAGATAAAATTGAAGAAATAAGTTTATTGGCTGTTGGAGATATAATGTACCATAGTCCACAGGTTAGAGCAGCCTACCTTGGTGAAGGTAAATATGACTTTAGGCCAACATTTAGATATGTAAAAGAATATATTGAACAAGCAGATATTTCACTGGCTAATTACGAGACAGTAACAGCTGGAAAGGATATAGCTTATTCTGGATTTCCTAGGTTTAATAGTCCTAAAGAGACAATATTTGCATTAGCGGATACAGGATTTGATATTATATCTACTGCTAATAATCACAGCCTGGATCAAGGGAAAAAAGGAATATTAACAACTTTAGACAATATGGAGGAATATGGTCTAAAGGCTATAGGAACCAATAGAACTAATGAAGAGAATATTTTAATCCAAGATGTAAAGGGGATAAAAATAGGCTTTTTATCCTATACCTATGGTCTAAATGGATTAGATAGCTTGCTTACTAAAGAAGAATTGTCTTATATGATAAATCTAATAGATGAAGAAAGAATGGAAAAAGATATAAAGAGGACCAAGGAATTAGGAGCAGATTTAACAGTTTTATTTCTTCATTGGGGTCATGAATATCATAATCTACCTTCCAACTACCAAATAGAATTAGGAGAAAAGATAATTGGCTGGGGAGGTAATATTATACTTGGAAGTCATCCTCATGTAATTCAAAAATCAGAAATGATTGATAATCAGGAGGGCAACTTCATAATCTATTCCATGGGAAACTTTTTATCAAATCAAAGCCTGGAAACTATGGGTAATTCCTTTACTGAAGATGGAGTCATGGTAAAGATAAATATAGAGAAGAACTTCACCAAGGATGAAATTACTATAAAAGAAGTAGAATATATACCCACTTGGGTCTATAAGTATAAATCTGAAGGCCGGTTTAATTACGAGATCCTTCCAGTTGAGGCAATTATTAGCAAGGAGTTAGATTTAGAACTTACACAGCAGGTATTTAATAGGATTGAAAAATCTTTTAATAGTACACTGGATACTCTTTATGGAAAATAATATAATTTTTATACAAATAAATCGTTATTTGTTATATAATAGATAAGTAAGTATTAAAGGTATATTTAAAGGACCTTTAAAATAAAAATAAAGGTGTGGTAGCCTTGCTAGATTTAAGTAAGCTTTTCTTTAACGTTAGAATAAGAGATGTAATAGATATACTTATAGTTGCAATGGTATTATATAAATTATTTACTTTAATAAAAGAAACAAGGGCTGAACAACTAACTAAAGGAATAGTTATATTATTGGTATTAACCAAAGTGGCACAATGGATGAAGTTATACACCATTCATTTTATATTAAATAATGCTATGACAGTAGGGACCTTAGCATTATTAATTGTGTTCCAACCTGAACTTAGAAGAGGCTTAGAATATATAGGAACCAGCAAGTGGTTTTCAAAGTCACTTATGGAAATTAGAGGAGAAAGTCTTTCTCAAGTAGTAGAAGAAATAGTTGAAGCTACATCATCCCTTTCCAGACAAAAGATAGGAGCCTTAATAGTATTAGAAAGAAAAACAGGATTAAATGAAGTAGTAGAGACTGGTACTAAAATTGATGGTTTTGTTTCTAGTGATCTACTTATAAATATATTTATACCCA
>CAZAGS010000067.1:0-8402 GCA_964484955.1 uncultured Tissierellaceae bacterium | reverse complement strand
TAGGTACAGTGGCAGGAGCTTGTATGGGAACTTCTACAGTAACCACTTATGTAGAGAGTGCTGCAGGAGTTGCTGATGGTGGTAGAACAGGACTTACTGCTCTATCAACAGCTGTAATGTTTGCATTAGCATTATTCTTTGCACCAATATTCTTCATAATACCTGGAGCTGCAACAGCACCAGCACTAATCTTAGTTGGATTATTTATGATGAGCCCAATTAAAGATATAGATTTAGATGATTTTACAGAAGCAATACCAGCATTCTTAACAATTATTATGATGCCTTTTGCTTATAGTATTGCAGAAGGAATCGTATTTGGTATGGTTTCATATGTAGTATTAAAAGTTGCAACTGGAAAGAGCAAGGATGTTTCAATTGTAATGTATATATTAGCTGCATTATTTGTGATAAAAACTATCTTTTCATAAAATAAAAAGCCGTCCTCTAAGGAGGGCGGCTTTTTAAAATAATCTTGGGAAGTGATTAAATGTCAGTAGAACAATTTTTTAATGCAAAGTCTATAGAAGAAGTAGTAAATTTACTAGACCAATATAAAGAAGAAGCTAAGATTATTGCTGGTGGAACTGACTTGGTAATAGCCCTAAATAATAAGAAAATATCACCTAAGGTGTTAATAGATATTAGTAAAATAGAAGAGTTAAGAAATATAGAAGAAGTAGACGGAAAAATAATCATTGGCTCAGCAGTTAGCTTTAGTCATCTAATGGATTATATTAAAGGAAATAATAATTTAAAAGGTCTATATGATGCAGCAAGATCAGTTGGCTCACCACAAATTAGAAATAAAGGTACTTTGGGAGGGAATATAGGACATAGTTCACCTGCAGCAGACTCTATTCCACCACTAATCGCATTAGGAGCAAGTATAAAGCTGGCAAGTAAAAGTGGAATCAGAGAAATTCTCCTAGAAGATTATTCAGCAAAGAAAAATGGAGCTGGACTTAGACAAGATGAATTAATAGTTTCAATTGAATTCAAAAACTTAAGCAATGACCAATTCCTAACATTCTCTAAATTAGGACTAAGAAAGGCCTTAGCAATTTCTAGAATTACCACATCAGCAGTAATTGAATTAGATGATAATAAAATTATAACAAATATAGTAATATGTTCAGGTTCCATAGGGAGATATCCTATGAGAGAAAATGCAGTTGAAGAGTATTTAATGGGAAAAACTTTAAATGATGAAGTTATCGAAGAAGCTGTAAATGTATTAAAAGATAGTATGGATGAAAGATTAGAAGGTAGATCCACTTTACCTTATAAGAGAATAGCTGTGGAAAGTATATTAAAAGAAACCCTATATAGTAGATTGAAACTTTTAAGTGAGGTGTCCTCAAGATGAACACTATTGAATTAATTATAAATAAAATTGAATATAAAGTAGATATAGATGGAAATATGAGACTTATAGATCTACTTAGAGATAAATTAGGATTAATAGGAACAATGGAAGGCTGTGGAGAAGGAGAATGTGGAGCCTGTACAGTTATTATGGATGGGGAAACCGTTAACTCCTGCCTGGTTATGGCTTTTCAAGCAGATGGATCAAATATCACAACTATAGAAGGATTAGAGGAAAATGGCAAGCTTCATCCGGTACAACAAGCATTTATGGATGAAGGAGCCGTCCAATGTGGTTTTTGTATACCTGGAATGGTCCTATCCACCAAGGCTGTAATCGATAAAAACCCTCATCCTACTAGAGATGAGTTTAGAGAAGGTATATCTGGTAACCTATGTAGGTGTACTGGCTATAACAAGGCCATAGATGCAGGTGAAAGAGCAGCAAGGTATATAGAGGAGGGAAAATAATGGCACTTAAATCAGTAGGCAAAAACTTAATCAGAGTAGATGCTTATAGCAAAGTTACAGGAAAAGCTATTTACCCTCAAGACATATATATGGAAAATATGGCCTATGGAAAAACCCTAAGGTCAACAAAGGCACATGCCTATATAAAAATAGATACCTCAGAAGCAGAAAAAGTAGAGGGAGTTCTTAGAGTTTTTACTCACAAAGATATACCAGTAAATCAGTTTGGCGTAATATTCAAAGACCATGAAGTATTTACTAGTAAGAAAGTAAAGAAAATAGGGGAGTCCTTAGCATTTGTAGTTGCAGAATCCTATAAGGCCTGTGATGAAGGATTAAAGGCTATAAAAGTAACTTATGATGAAATCCCCGGTGTATTTGACCCAATTGAAGCAATGAAAGAAGGAGCACCTCAGGTTCACGATCATACTCCTAACAATATGTTTCATTACAAACTTAGGACAGGAAATGTAGAAGAAAATTCAGATGCTTATGTAGTAGCTGAAAATACCTACTCCACCCATATGGTAGAGCATGTGTTTTTGCAGCCAGAAGCTGGATTATCATATATAGAAGAAGATGGAACCTTAACTGTGGTATTGGCAACCCAATATCCACATTATGATAGAGAAGAAGTAGCAGTAACTCTTAACTTACCTGAAGAAAAAGTCAGGATAATAAATACCAATGTAGGTGGAGCCTTTGGGGCAAGAGAAGATATAAGTATTCAAGTTAATTTAGCCTTAGCAGCCCTAACTCTAAAAAGACCTGTTAAAACTATTTATAGTAGGGAAGAGTCTATTTTAGCCCATGCAAAAAGACACCCTATGGTAATGAAGTATAGGACTGGAGCCGACAAAGATGGATACCTACAATTTATGGAAGCTGAAATAATAGGAGACACAGGAGCCAATGCATCATGGGCAACCAATGTGTTAAGAAAAGCAGGAGTCCATGCAACTGGACCTTATCATATACCAAATGTCCATGTTGACTCTTATGCAGTATATACAAACAATCCATTTGCTGGAGCCATGAGAGGCTTTGGTGCTACCCAAGTACCAGTAGCATCTGAACAACAAATGGATATTTTAGCAGAAAAATTAAATATGGATCCAATAGAATTTAGACTAAAAAATATCTTTAGACAAGGTGGAAAAACAGCAACAGGTCAAGTTTTATTGGAAAGTGTGCCATTAGATAGATGTTTAGAAGAAATGATAGCTTACTCAAAAGAATACAGGAAGATAAAAGAAGAACTGACAGATAATCCACTTAAAAAAAGAGGAGTGGGGGTTGCGGTATCCTATTATGGTACGGGATACGGTAATGGATTCCCAGATGTATCCAGAGCTAGAGTCAAATTATTAGAAGATAGTAAAATAGGAATATATGTAGGAGTTACAGAAGTAGGGCAAGGTGCTAAAACAGCCATGATTCAAATTGCTGCAGAAACCTTAAATGTAAGAGAAGACCAAATAAAGCTTGTTAGTGAAGACACCAAGCATATGCCGGACTCAGGAACAGCTGCGGCTACTAGACAAACCTATAATACTGGGAATGCAATTAAAATAGCCTGTGAAAACTTTTTGAAAGAACTAAAGACTGTAGCCCAAAAAGAATTAGAGCTAAATGCTATTGTAGGGCTTGTATTAGAAGATGGAGAAATATACTTAAATTTCTTCCCTGAAAAAAGAATTAGTCTCAGTGAATTAAGTGAAAAATATGCAAACAATGTTGAATCCTATGGAGAGTTTATTGCCCAAACAACTACTATGGACCCTGAAACAGGACACGGAGCCCCTTATTGGCCTTACACCTTTAATGCTTGCTTGGTATTGGTAGAAGTAGATACTAATACAGGTAGGGTGGAATTATTAAAGACAGCCTTTGCCCAAGATGTGGGAAGGTCCATAAACCCTAAGTTAGTAGAAGGTCAGGTAGATGGAGGATTCTCCATGGGCCTAGGTTATGCATTATTTGAAGACTTAAATCTTGTTAAAGGTGAAATGAAAAATAGGATATTCTCTAAATATTTAATACCGACTTCCATGGATATGCCTGATATAGACATAAAATTAATAGAAGACCCAGAATCCACAGCACCATATGGAGCCAAAGGTGTAGGAGAGCCAACAACCCTTCCTGTAGCACCAGCAATATTAAATGCTATCTATGATGCTATAGGAGTAAGGATTACACATTTGCCAGCCACACCGGAAAGAATAATCAAAGCTATGGAAGATAATAAAGCCAATGAAACTATTTAATCAACTAGACTTAAATATAGATAATCCACAAGTCATATCTTTTGTAGGAGGTGGTGGCAAGACCACCTCTATAAAAACCTTGGCTAAAGAGTTGGCAAACCAGGGTTCAAAGGTATTAATTACAACAACTACAATGATATTTGATTCAATGAAAAACCAAGGAAATGACTTTTTTCTAAAGGATATACCCAGAGACTTTAAAGCAAATGAAGGAACCATTACCATACTAGGTGAGGCAACAAGAGATGACAAATTAGTAGGTTGTTCAAAAGAAAAAATAGATGAAATAAAGAATAGAAATTTGTTTGATTTTATATTAATTGAAGCAGATGGAGCTAAAAGAAAACCTATTAAAGCTCCAGAAGCACATGAACCTGTTATCTGTAATTCAACAAGTATAACTATTGGTTTAATAGGTATAGATGCTATTGGTCTTGAAATCAACCAGGCCAATGTTCATAGGGCAGAAAGATTAGAGCAAATACTAGATGTAAATCAAGGGCATACTATAGATTATAATGATCTAGTTAATTTAGCCTTACATCCAAAAGGCATATTTAAAAGTAGCAAGGGAAAGAAAATATTATTAGTTAACAAGATAAGGACTAATAAGGATATTACAATTGGAAAGCAAATAAGAGACAAGCTAGAAGGTTCTGATATAAAGGTAATAATAGGAGATATAATGAATAAATTGTACTACTAAGGAGCATGACATGATAACGGGAATAATAATGGCCTCAGGATTTTCAAAGAGAATGAAGGCCGACAAACTAACAATTGAAATAGATGGGGTCAAGATTATAGAAAGAGTAATACAAGCAGCCATTAATTCTAACTTAGATCATATTATTTTAGTTTATAGAAGACAAGAGATTAAGCTAATAGGAGACAAGTATAATTTAAGAACCATATATAATCCAGTTGCCCATTTTGGCCAATCAGCCAGCGTTATTATTGGAACTAAAAACAGTGACCCAGAATCAGCACTAATGTTTTTGGTAGCTGACCAACCATTTTTGAGCACAAAAGTAATCAATCGGTTAATACTTGAGTACAATGAAAATATTGGAGCTATTGTTGTGCCATATTTTAATAATGTTTTTGGAATGCCCATAATATTTCCGCCACAATGTAGGCATGATTTACAAAACGTGCTTGGAGACAAAGGGGGAAGAGAAATAATCCTTAACAACCCAAACTTACTAAGAATAGTGTATTTTAAAGATGAGATTTTAGGTATGGATATGGACAAACCAGAAGATATCCAAGCCTTAGAATAAATAAATGAGAAGGTGAGACAGTGGAAATAATTGTAGTTAGAGGTGGAGGAGATATAGCCACTGGAATATGTCATAGATTATTTCGGGCAGGCTTTAATGTCCTAATATTGGATATAGAAAAGCCTACAGCAATTAGGAGAGCTGTAGCCTTTAGTGAAGCAATTTATAGCAAGGAAATTGAAGTTGAAGGTGTAAGAGCTGTTCATGTAGACCGTATAGAAGATATATTTCATGAGATTAACAAAGGTAATATCCCAGTATATATTGATCCAACAGGAAAGTGTATCGATGAAATCAGCCCACTGGCTGTAGTAGATGCTATATTAGCTAAAAGAAATCTAGGTACACATATGGACATGGCTCCTATAACCATAGGAATAGGACCTGGATTTGAAGCAGGTGTGGATGTAGACCTGGTTATAGAAACAAAAAGAGGCCACTTTTTAGGTAAAGTTATACATGAAGGACCTGCAATAGCCAATACAAGTATACCTGGAGATATATTAGGACATACAGAGGATAGAATTATACGAGCTACAGCAGAAGGCCAAGTAATGCCCCTAATTGAAATAGGAGATATGGTAGAAAAGGGGCAACTTATATGTAAAATTGGAGATACACAAGTAATTGCAAATATAAGTGGAATTGTTAGAGGTATGATAAAAGAAGGACTTTTTGTAGCTAAGGGTTATAAAATAGGTGATATAGACCCAAGAGGGGAAAGAGAAAATGTATTTACCATTAGTGAAAAGGCCCGAGCCGTTGGTGGGGGAGTATTAGAGGCCATAATGTATATGAAGAATGGAGGTTTAGATTAATGGCGGATATAAATGTATTAAAAAGAATATTAGAAAAAGTTGACCAAGGTATGGAAGCTGCCATAGTCACCATAACAAAGTCTTCAGGCTCTACTCCTAGGCAAATAGGAACTTCAATGGGAGTCTTAGAAGATAAATCAATAATTGGAACAATTGGTGGGGGAGCTTTAGAAAATAGAGTAATACAATTAGCAATGGATGCCATTAAGGATGGACAAAGTATCTCACACCACCTTCCATTAGATACTAAGGGAATAGAAATGGTTTGTGGTGGCAATGTGGATATATTTATAGATGTATATAAACAAAAACCAAAACTCTTAATAGCTGGAGGAGGACATGTAGGCTATGAACTATATAGAGCTGCTAGTCTATTAGATTTTGATATTGTGGTTTTTGATGATAGGGAGGAATTTCTAAACAAAGAAAGATTTCCCTTAGCCAAAGAAATTATTCTAGGCCCAATGCATGAGAATTTAAAGAATTATAAAATGGATAAAAACACTTATATAGTAATTGTTACAAGAGGACATAGTTTGGACCAAGAATGCTTGCAGGCAGTAATTGGAGCAGAGGTAAAATACATTGGTTCAATGGGAAGTAAAAGAAAGATAAAAATAATGATGGACAATCTAAAGGAACTAGGATTTCCAAAAGAAGAACTTAGTAAGATCTATGCGCCTATAGGGCTAGATATAGCAAGCAATAAACCTAGCGAAATAGCAGTAAGTATATTAGGTGAAATCCTTCAGATAAAAAATGAAGGTGAATTAACAAATAGGAAACAAGAAGTAAAATAAAACAATAGGGGGAGAAAATAGTATGGATAGCAAAAAGTATATTTTAGCAGTGCCAAACTTTTCTGATGGTAGAAATACAGAGGTAATTGAGGCAATAACAAATCAGCTAAAGAATCGTGAAGGGGTAACATTAGTAAGCGTAGAACCAGAATATGACTTTAACAGAACAGTAGTAACTATATTAGGGGAACCAGAGCCACTTAAAGAGGCACTGATAGCTATGGCAGGTAAATCCTATGAACTTATCGACATGACTAAGCAAAAGGGCACACACCCAAGAATAGGGGGCCAAGATACAATCCCACTATTCCCATTTAAGAACATAACAATTGAAGAAGTAACAGCATTAGCAGAAGAAATTGGAAATGAAATATTTGAAAAATACAAAGTTCCAGTATACTTCTCAGCAGAAAATGCTAAAACAGAAAACAAAAAAACCATATCTTATATTAGAAAAGGCCAATATGAAGGATTAAAAGCCCTACTAGAAGATCCAAATCATCCTGATTATGATGAAAGAAAGCCTGATTTGTCAGTAGACGGAAAACTAAGCCCAACTATGGGAGCTACTATAGTATCCGCAGATATGGAAGGATTAACTGCATATAATGTATTCTTAGCTACAGAAGATGTATCTATAGCTAAAGAAATAGCAAAAGCAGTAAGAGGACCAAGCGGTGGATTTTCAACAGTAAGAGCAGTAGGAATTAAATTCCCTGAAAGAGAAGGGGTAGTAGTATCCATGAACATGTTTGATTGTGGACAAACACCACTGTATAGAACCTATGAATTAGTAAAATTAGAAGCACAAAAATACGGAGTTCCAGTAACAGGTTCAGAACTAGTAGGACCAGTAAAATTAGAATACCTATTGAATAACCTTAACCATTACCTAGGATTACAAGGTCTAAGAAATGAACAAATATTAGAAACACACTTAATGGAGTAGTATAAATCAATTGACAATTGACAATGGACAATTGAAGAATAAAAACATAAATAATTAAAAAATGGAACTGTGAGGGCACAGTTCCCTACATATAAATAATATCCTTGATAAATACTGTAGGGAACGACGCCCTCGTCGTTCTGAATGCTGAAGATTCACCTCTTTAAATTTGTATTGGTCGACCTATGTGTCGACCATTTTCCATTTATATGATAGAATAGCAATACTAAATAAAAGGAGAAGTGTGAAATGAAAAATAAAAAGTTTATAAAATATATGACTTTAATATTGTCCTTTGTTTTTATATTCAACACCATGGTTTATGCAGATAGTTCTACTGTTGTAACACTAGGTAAGAATTTAAACAAGGATCAAAGAAAGCAAATATTAGACATTTTTAATGTAGATGAAAATAAAACAACTATAATAGAAGTTAACAATGA
>CAZAGS010000066.1:0-8474 GCA_964484955.1 uncultured Tissierellaceae bacterium | reverse complement strand
CCACAGAAGTTATAAGCCCCATCGGGATAAGTATTGTTGTAATCTTTATTATCCATTGCAACCTTTTCTATGGCTAATTTCATGATTTCTGGGCTAATCATTTCATTATTTAAGTCAATAATATTAAGTGAGCTGCTTCTTCTGGAAGATGTTTGCACAGCTATTTTATTATTATCTGGAGAAAGTTTAATTGTTTCTCTTGTATCAATATACGCTTGTAGGTCTGTAAAAGAATAAAGCTTTGATAGTTTGTCACCCTTAATTATCCATAATTCATTATAGCTTCCATATTCGGAGTAATCATTAAATAGTGCAAAAACCTTAATGTCATTGGGACCACTTACTATATAAGGACTATCAAATTTCTTACCCAACACATTAATAGCAAATTCTGCACCATGTTTAAGTGTATTATTACTATTGTTTAAAAATGGTGTAATTTTAGCTATTGCGTGGGTTCTTATATCATCATAATTATAATATTCTACAAGTCTATTTATAGAGTAATACTGACTGTACACATTATTAGATTCTAGGCCTTTAAACAATACTCCCACACCATACTTTTCAATAAGGTCATCTACCTTCTTCATAATATCGTCGTCTATATGTCTCCAATATATATCTAGTCCTGTATAGTTTTCTGGTATGCTAACTAAGGTATCCCAAAAATCGTCAACTTTGCTTTTATCTATTATTCTAAAGGATCCTAAGATTTCTTCAGCTTCACCAGCAATTTTCATATATGAATCTAATGTTTCTGGATAAAATTGAAAATCTCTACAAAATAATACTTCTAGATACCTTCCATCACTATAATTAAGTACATAATCTCCCTCATAGGTTAAAGATGCTGGATAATCTTCACTGCATCTTATTTCAAATACTGGTCCATAATTTTCATATCCGTCTTCTATAAATCGTTCCGCCGATTTCTTATCGTAGACATATAAAGTTCCCCCTTCAGTTTTAATTATTGCCTCATCTTTCCATGAGTTAGGAAATCTCATGCTATAGTTGTATTCTTCATTAAAATATAAAAAGCTATCTTCAATAATTGCTTCATCTGTAAATTCACCAACTAAAACAATCTTGGCTTTCCCATCCCAGATTACCTTTTCTCCTAGAGTTTCTGCAATAAATCTAAGGGGTACAAAAATATTATTATCTTTAATTAATGGCTTCACATCTAATTCTACCTGTTTGCCATTTACTTTTGCATCCACTGATCCTATTTCTAGCTCTATAGTTACATCATCTTTTTTGATTATTACAATCTTTCCATCTTCTAAATATTCTACATCCAATCCTAACTCACTAGAAATTAAATTAATAGGTATTAATGTTCTATTGTTCTCTAATATTGGGGTGAAATCTAATGGGTTATCTTCAACTATTGGTGTTAGGTTTAATGATTTACCCTTTATAAATACTTGGATCAAACTATTTTCCGCTAGTACTGGTAGGGTGGATATTACTAAAATTATAAAAACTAAAACTAAAACCTTAATACTCTTTTTCATGATATTTCTCCCCTTTTTATGTTTTCTTGATTTTAGTCTACAGCTGTCTGTACTTTTAGTATCGTATTAATAAATATCATAAAATCTTATACTAGATAATATGGTAAATATTTCTTCTTTATAAGTATCATATATATCTTTTTCTAGAAATAAACTGGCTCCTTCATAGGTATCTCTATAAGTTACACATATATTTATATAATTCTTATTTTCTTTTTCCATCCATATATCTGCTAACTTTTCATTATCTATTAAAATAGGACTTTTTCTTTCAAAACTCCTGTCATGAACCCCATAAAAATGACTTGAATTTCTGTATATAGCTAAAATAGGTCTTTCACTATCTGCATCAGCATATACTTCTACCCCTCCCAATTCCGGATTAGCTTCACATGTTTGACTCCCTTTTCTTATTTGCATTTCCTTTACAAGCCAATTCTCAGGATGTTTAAAAATAAATGATGTATCTTCATTACTGAATTGAAAATTCTTATAGCCATCATAATTATAAGGATAGTTATTGAAATAATCTAAATCCTCCTTTTTAAAACTAATTATTGACAATATTATTATAAGAAATAGTATCCCTACTTTAAGATTTATCTTATTTATTTCAATCCCTCCCCACTAGCATAAAAAACCTACTATTTGATATTTAGATGCTTACCTATTTTTAATATCTCATCTTTACTCAAGTTTCCTGAAATATGGCATTCAATGCCGTCTTGATTCCATATTAAATAGGTGATTTTGTCAGTCTGCCATGTAAATGCTTGAGACCCTTTGAAAACAATTTCTTCTATTTCACTATTCTCCGTATCATAATATGATTTGCCTGAGCCCGAAGGATCAATTAATTTTATGGTTAACTCTTTATCATTCTCTGCCAAGTAGTTATAAATTAACATTTTACGGCCTTCATGAATATCTACCAATTCAAATCCCTCAGGAATATAATTAATTTTAAGGGATGCTAAATCAACTGATTTATTATCCTCATCTGCAATTCCAGGTGTAAATATAGAAAATTTCGGAAAAGTTTCCACCACCCAACCAAATACATTTTCACGTGCTTCAGCATTAACTGCTAAAACAGCTGAAAAGCTTAAGATACTTACCAGTATAAAAATTGCAACTCTTTTAGTTATTAAAATAAACATGTTATTAGGATTTTGTTTGATCTTAATATCTTTCAGTTTAAGTCTAAAAGCTCTGGAATAGTTAGGTTTATGTAATATCTCAATATTCTCATATTCTTTGGTATTTTCAATAAGAGCTATTTCACAGGCCCTTTCCATAGAGTCGTCATCTATCCAAGAATCTTCAAATCCCATAAAAGTAGATAGCATTTTTTGTACATACCGTAGTTTGCCCATAGAATTTTCTATCTCTAGCATCTTATTTGTTTCTGATGGAGAACTTTTATAGTAATATCGAAAAAGAAGGATATTACGATAATCTGATGGTAACAAAGATATTTTTCTAGCTAATTGATCAATCTGTGATACAGATAGTGATTGATATACAGTACTACTAATATTTAAGTTAGAAATATTTTGAAATTCTGCTTCTAAAGATAATAAACATACATCTTTCATAATGTCTTTAGCATCTTTTGACACTTTTATCACCCTCATCATAATATAGTCGCAACTTTTTCAAAATTCGTTGGCCACGTTTCTTTGCTGCTTCTTCAGTAATTCCCATAAGTTCTGCAATGTGTTTAAATCCCATGTCATGGACAAAGCGCAGGTAAATCAAGTTCTTTTCCTCACCTGAAAGCCTACTCACACAAGTAAGTAATTTTTCTTTGTTTGCTGTTTTTAAGTACTCTTCTTCAGTATTATAGTCTCCATCTCCATGATCAAAATAGTCTACATTTTCTACATGTACTATCTTCTTTCGCTTTCTTATAATGTTTATTGATTCATTCTTCAATATTGTAACGCAGTAAGGTTCTATTTGGGGACATGGTAACTTTGATATCTTTTCTATATTATCAATAACCTTTAGAAAGGTCTGTGCTAGTGCTTCTTCTGCATCAAATTTATCTCTTAATATATTAAATGAAATATTATACATCTTTACATTCATTTTTAAAAAAAGGTCATTAATAAAATCCCTTTCACTGTCTGACATTAGACTAAACAATATAACCATCAAAATTCCTCACCCCATAAATCTAAATTTATTCTATTTACATTCATTAACTATTATCATTATAGCACTATCTACAAAATCTTTTAATCATTTAACAATACATTTTTATATTAAAAATAAGCACAAAAAAAGCACTGGATATCCAGTGCTCCTTATTATCTCTTGCTAAATTGTGGTGATTTACGAGCTTTTTTAAGTCCGTATTTCTTTCTTTCCTTCATTCTTGAGTCTCTAGTTAAGTAACCAGCTTTTTTAAGAATTGGTCTTAATTCTGGGTCAGATTCAATTAGTGCTCTAGCAATACCATGTCTAATAGCTCCTGCTTGACCAGTGAATCCTCCACCTTCAATTTTTACTATTACATCAAATTTATCTAATGTTTCAGTAATTACTAGTGGTTCTCTAACTACAACTCTTAAAGTTTCATAGTTAAAAAATTCTTCTATATCTCTATTATTAATAGTTATTTTTCCGTTTCCTGGAACTAATCTTACTCTTGCTACTGAAGTTTTTCTTCTACCTGTTCCTATAAATTGTTCTATAGCCACTTACAGTCCTCCTCTCTCATGAATACTAAAATTCATAAATTTCTGGCATTTGTGCCTCATGTACGTGATCAGGACCACCATACACTTTCATTTTCTTAATCATACCTCTTCCAAGGCTATTTTTAGGTAACATACCTTTAACTGCTAATTGAATAATCATTTCTGGTTTATCAGCTAATAATTGTTTGTAACTAATATGTCTGTCTCCACCTGGAAAACCAGTGTGGTAGAAATGAGTTTTTTGCTCTAATTTCTTACCAGTTAATTTAATTTTACTAGCATTAATTATAACTACAAAATCCCCAGTATCAACATGAGGAGTATATATCGGTTTGTTTTTACCAGTTAGAATAGTTGCTACTTCAGTAGCTAATCTACCTAATACTTTATCTGTAGCATCTATTACATACCATTTTCTTTCAACTTCATCAGTTTTTGCCATAAAGCTCTTCATTATTTTCCCTCCTTATAAACAGGTTATAAAATCGTTGAGTAGTATATAGTAAAAAAGTTTCCGGGCTCTTTTCTGAAACACTCTTATCTATTCTAATACAAGTATTAATCAATGTCAAGACGTATTTTTGTCAATAATAAACTTTTTCTAAGTAGAGACCTTGGGCTGGTGCCGTAGGTCCAGACAAGCATCTTTTTTTTCCTAAAATTATACTAGGTAATGCCTCTTTTTTTAACTTTCCATTACCAACCAGAATTAAGGTTCCCACCATTATTCTAATCATACTTCTCAAAAAACTACTTCCTTTAAATGTGATTTCTATAAAATTATCTCTTTTGCTTATATCAATTGAATATATAGTTCTTATAGTATCCTTTACAATTGTACCCTTTGACATAAAACTTTTAAAGTCATGGGTTCCAATTAGATATTGGCTTGCCCTTTTCATTTCATCTATATTCAACATATTTATTATATGATAAGAATAGTTCCTATTTAAAGCACTAGGCATTTTATTATTATATATAATATATTTGTATTGTTTTCCTTTTGCACTAAACCTAGAATGAAAGTCTAAATCTACCTCTTCTGAGTTAACTATGGTTATATCTCTAGGTAGTCTCATATTTAATGCATATTTAAATCTTTCTATTGGAAGTTTAGTATTTATATAAAAGTTTGCTACCTGTCCTCTAGCATGAACCCCAGCATCCGTTCTTCCTGATCCTGTTATATTAATATATTTACCAGTTATTTTTGTTAATGCTTTTTCTATCTCTTCTTGAACTGAATTTACATTATTTTGATATTGCCAACCGTGATAGTTTGTACCATCATATTCTATGGTTAATTTTACATTTCTCATTCTTAACTCCTAAATATATCTAGTTGAAATTATAAAACCAAAAAAAAGGACCATGACAATTAAACTAGCAATATCAGTAGTTCTTAGCTTTAACTCATTTAGTCTAGTTCTATGATCTCCACCTCTATAGCATCTAGCTTCCATTGCTGTAGCCAATTCATCTGCTCTTCTGAATGCATTAATAAACAATGGTACCAATAGAGGTACTAGATTTTTTGCTCTGCTTAATATATTCCCTGATTCAAAGTCAGCGCCTCTTGCCATTTGTGCCTTCATTATTTTATCTGTCTCCTCTAAAAGAGTGGGAATAAATCTAAGAGCAATAGTCATCATCATTGCAAGTTCATGAGCTGGTAGTCCAATCTTTTTAAAAGGCCCTAGGAGCTTTTCTATGGCATCAGTTAAGGCTATAGGGGAAGTAGTCAAGGTTAGTAATGAAGTGCCTGTAATAAGCAGTATTAGCCTTAAGGCCATAAATATACCAAGTCTAAGTCCTTCTTTATAGACCTTCAGTGGTCCTAATCTAAATAGAATGTCATCACCTTTAGTTAAAAATATATTAATAGAAAAAGTAATTAGAATAATAAATATCAAGGGTTTTAAACCTTTTAATATAAATTTAAAAGGCAATTTTGAAACAGCTATTACGGCTATTATAAATCCAATAATAAATATATAGGGTAAAAAACTATTAATAAAGAATAATGAAGTTATATATAGACCAATTATTAAAATCTTAATCCTTGGGTCTAATTTATGGATAAATGTTTCTCCTGGAAAATATTGTCCAATAGTTATATCTTTAAGCATCTCCACTTCTCCTTAGATAATTCATTATTTCAACTTTTGCCTCTTCTACTGTTAAAATATCATCTCTTATATCATTACCTTTAGATTTAAAGGTTCTCATGAAATTAGTTATTTGAGGTATTCCAAGTCCCAGATTTTCAAGCTCGTCTGCTCTTTTAAATATTTCACGAGTAGGTCCATCCATTACGACCTTACCATTATGCATAACAAGTATTCTTTTTACCATTTTAGCCACATCTTCCATACTATGTGAAACTAATATAATGGTAATTCCCATATTATTGAACAAGTCCCTTACTTCGCCTAATATCTCATCTCTACCATGAGGGTCTAAGCCTGCAGTGGGCTCATCTAATATTAACACCTTAGGTTTCATTGCTATAACACCAGCTATAGCCACTCTTCTTTTTTGTCCTCCACTTAATTCAAATGGAGATCTATCTTTTAATTCTTCAAAGTCCATCCCTACTGCTTCCATTGCTTCCTTTACTCTTAAATGAATTTCATCTTTATCTAGTCCTAAATTTTTAGGTCCAAATGCTATATCTTTATATACTGTCTCTTCAAACAATTGGTGTTCAGGGTATTGAAATACTAGGCCAACTTTTTGTCTTAAGAGTTTTAGATTTGCATCTTTCTTTACTATATTGACCCCATCTACAAATATATCTCCTGATGTTGGTTTCATAAGTCCATTTAAATGCTGAACTAAGGTAGATTTTCCAGAACCAGTGTGACCTATAAGTCCTATAAAGTCTCCCTCTTCTATTCCTAAATTAATATTGTCTAATGCTTTGATTTCAAATGGCGTATTAGGACCATATACATAAGATAAATCTTTAATTTCTATTATCATAGCAGTCCCACCAACTCCTCAACAGATAATACATCTGCTCTAATTTGGATACCTTCTTTACGCAATTCATATGCTAACTCTGTTACTTGTGGTACATCTAGTCCCAATTCTTTTATCTTGTCAACCTGAGAAAATACCTCTTTAGGAGTGCCCTCCATAAGGATTTCTCCTTGAGACATGACTAAAACTCTATCTGCCTCCACTGCTTCATCCATATAATGGGTAATTAGGATGATAGTTTTGCCTTCTACTTGATTTAGCCTTTTTATAGTATCCATTACCTCTAATCTACCATTGGGATCTAACATAGCAGTTGGCTCATCAAATATAATACAGTCTGGATTCATAGCTAAAATTCCAGCTATAGCTACTCTTTGCTTTTGCCCACCAGAAAGTAAATGTGGTGCATGTTTCTTATAATCACTCATTTCAACTATTGCCAGTGATTCATCTACTCTTTTTCTAATTTCTGCTTGTGGTACTCCTTGGTTTTCCGGTCCAAAAGCCACATCTTCTTCAACTATGGTAGCTACTATTTGGTTGTCAGGGTTTTGAAATACAATCCCAGCACTTTCTCTAATATCCCATATCTTTTCCTCATCTGATGTATTCATACCTTTTACAAAAACATGACCAGATGAAGGCATTAGAAGTCCATTCATCATTTTAGCCAAGGTGGATTTCCCAGAACCATTATGTCCAAGAATCACAAGAAATTCACCCTTTTTAACTTCAAGGCTCAGGTCTTTCACAGCAGTTTGTATACTATCATCTATAAGAGATTTGTATTCATATGTTACATTTTCAATTTTTATCATAGTTTCATTCATTGTTATCCCTCTATTTAAATTATTTCCTTATATAATATAACATATGGATACCCAATTTACAATGTACAATGCACAATTGACAGTTCACAATTAAAACATTTTAGGGTCTTTCTTTAGGGCCTTTCGGGCGACCACAGGTCGCCCCTACCATTGTGAATTGTGCACTGTGAATTGTTCATTTATTTTAATTGCTTAGCAATTAAAATAAAAGGGACTAAGTTTAAACTTAATCCCAATCCCTTATACTAATTCAAGTAATGCTATTTCTGCTCCATCTCCACGGCGAGGTCCCATTTTTAATACTCTTGTGTAACCGCCATTTCTATCTGCATACTTTGGTGCAATTTCTTCGAATAGGTTTTTAACTACAGTCTCATCATATACATAAGCTAAAACTTGTCTTCTAGCGTGTAAATCTCCTCTTTTTG
>CAZAGS010000065.1:0-8646 GCA_964484955.1 uncultured Tissierellaceae bacterium | reverse complement strand
CCATGGGTATATGATGGAAAAGAATTCTTGATGAAAGCAACAGGAGGTATAGCAATTTATCCTAATGATTGTGAAGAATTCAATTGTCTCTTAAGATTTTCCAATATAGCCCTAAGATATGCTAAACTAAGAAATGAGGGAATGTTTGAATATTACTCTCAAGGTATTGAAGCAGAGATAATAATGAGTTTGGAGATTATTGATAATATTAAAAAGGCAATAGTAAATGAAGAATTTAGACTAAATTATCAAATTGTTTTAGATTTACAAAAAAATCAAGTAGCAGGAGTAGAGACTTTAATTAGATGGCAACATCCTGAAATTGGTAATATTCCTCCATTAAACTTTATTCCTATAGCGGAACAGTCAAATTTAATTATAGATATTACAGACTTTGTTATTAACAAGGCATTAGAGCAAAAAAACAAATGGAAGCTAGAGGAGATTAATGTACCTAAAGTATCTATAAACATTTCACCTAAGTCCATGAATACAGTTGGGTTTTGCTATTATATTGAAGATAAATTAGAAGAGTATAATGTTAATGGTCATGAACTAATTTTAGAATTAACGGAATCTACATTTATAGAAGATCTAGTGGACTTGGATGCAAATATAAAATACTTAAGAAATATAGGTGTTGAAATTGCCTTAGATGATTTTGGGACAGGCTATTCAACTTTAGCTAGATTAAAAGACTTAAATATCGATTATTTAAAGTTAGATAGAACTTTTATTATGAATATGACTAAGGATAGTAATGATTTTACATTAGTAAAGTCCGTGATTGACATTGCAAATATTTTAAATATTTCTGTTTGTGCAGAAGGTATAGAAACTATGGAGGGTTTTAATTTATTAGCCGGCATGGGTTGTTCTTTAGGACAAGGTTATCTAATTCACAAACCTAGTGACAAGCTACCCTTAAATTTCAAATATGATTTGTAACTAAAATGTAATACATTTAATAGATATTAAAGGTATAATTGACATAAGAATAACAATAAGCGAAAGGGTGATATAAGTGAAAAAATGGATAATTTTACTGCTAATAGGGGTATTACTTATGACCACTGTTTCTTTTGGAACTATAAATGATAAGTTATCAAACCATTGGGCAAAAGACCATGTTGATAAAGCTTTTGTAGCCTACTACTTTCCATACTTAGCAAAAAATAATTTTGAGAACTTCCAGCCAGCTGGACCTATTTCTGAACAAGATTTTAATTTATCACTTAACTCCCTATTTAAAGATTATGAATATGATATTACTGGTATTGGCGGTACATTTCATGTGTCAAGAGCTGATATGGTAAATATATTAGGTAAAAAATTACTGCAAGTTGGTATGGAAGATAATACTAATATCACTCTGCCTTTCATTGATACTAATACTATGAAGTCTGATAGCATAGAATTACTAAGACTACTTTATAATCGTGGAATTATAAAAGGTGATTCTCTTTCAAAATTTGGGCCTGAAAGAGGTTTGTCTCAAGTTGAGGCGATTATAATACTGCAAAGAGTAAAGGGGGTATTAGAGGAAATGAATAGTATTGCCTTTGAAACATTGGGTATTGTCCAGACCTTTAATAATCAAGAAGAGATTATCATAACTAATAATGATGACAAGGTATTGGTAACTATTACCAAGCAATTCCCAACACCAGGATATTCAATGAGTGTAAATAAAATAATGAAATCTGACAAGGATTATAAGATTTACTTTAATATAACTCCACCAAAGCCAGATTCCATACAATTACAAGTTATAACTTATAAAACACTTACTATGGAAATAGAAAAGACTAAATTAGGAAATCCACCATATAAATTTACCTTTGATGGATATAATAAAATTTCAATAAAAGAATCTATGTAAAAGCCGGGAGGTCTCTAAGAGATCTCCCGGTTTCGTAAAGGAGAGAAGAGTTAAATGAGCAAAAAACAAAATGTAGCTAAATCAGCTGCTATGATAGCTATATTTACATTATTAAGCAAGGGACTAGGCTTTATTAGAGAAGTTATGATAGCATCTAGATACGGTTCGGGAATGGAAACAGATACTTACTTTGTAGCTATGACAGCTACAGTTATTATTGTAGGAACCTTAGGGGCTGCCCTTAATACTACATTAATACCTATTTTTTCAGAAATTGGTGAGAAAAGTGGAAGAAAAGGACAACTAAGATATTTAAATAACGTATTGAATTTAGTGTTTTTATCTACTTTAATATTAGCTATTTTAGGTTTTATATTTTCTCCTTTAATAATTAAGCTTTTAGCAAAGGGCTTTGAAGGTCAGCAATTTGACCTGGCTGTAAAACTGAATAGGGTTGGTTTGCCTATTATAATTTTCCTAGGATTTACACATGTATTATCTGGATTTTTGCATAGCAAACAAATATTTGGACCCCATGCCATAATGGGTTTTCCTTATAATGCAGTCTTTCTTATATACTTATTCTTTTTCTCAAAAGATACAAATATTGCAATACTTATGGGCGTAAGTGTAATTGCTGCATCTACTCAATTTTTAATACAATTACCTGCGGTCAGGCATTTAGGCTACAGATATTCATTAAATGTAAACTTACATGATCCTTATTTGAAAAAAGCAATGATCCTAATTTTCCCAGTCTTAATAGGGTCAGCAGTACAACAAATAAATGTAATCATAGATAAAACTCTAGCTTCTGATCTTGTAAAGGGAAGTATTTCTGCTTTAACCTATTCTTCTAGAATAAATGAATTAATAATATCTGTGTTTGTAGCAGCAATAGCTACAGTGGTATTTCCTATGTTATCCAGTGCATTTTCTAGAAATGAAGACCAAGTGGTTAAAGATATATTTAAACAAGGTGTAAATATAATACTTATTATTACAATACCTGCAACAATTGGTATAATGTTATTGGCAAAGCCTATGGTCTTTTTATTTTTCCAAAGAGGAGCCTTTGATGATCTAGCCACAAGTATGACCAGTGGGGCACTGATTTTTTATTCAGTTGGACTGGTAGGAGCATCTCTAAGATTGATGTTAAACAAGGTATTTTACTCTTTCCAAGATACTAAGACACCTATGGTTAATGGAGCTATAGCAGTAGGATTAAATTTAATCTTAAACTTAATATTAGTTGGACCCCTGCAACATATGGGACTAGCCTTGGCCACAAGTATATCAACTACCATTACTACAATATTATTATTTATAGCACTAAGAAAAAAATTAGGCCCATTAGGCATGGGTAATATGGTCCTAACTTTCATAAAAACTTTAATCTCAGCTCTTATTATGGGACTAGTAGTTTATTTAATTTACTATAAACTAGGTGCTATTTTACCAGAAGTAAAAATTGTACAAATGATAATGCTATTACTGTCAGTAGGGGTAGGGGCTATTGTGTATTTTATACTTTGCCTTCTGTTTAGGATAAAGGAAATGAAAGTATTGGTTAGAGGGTTGGTTAAAAGATAGTAATGCAATTGACGATTGACAATGGACAATTGACAATTAAATTCAAAAGATTAAAAGATTCGGAGCGACGCCCTCGTCGGTGGGTTTTTGGTTTGCTGTTAGTTGTTCACTTTCCTTCTAATTCCCCCAACAATCAATGCAATAACTGGTATAAACAATTGAAATGGTATTAAATAATACTTGGATATATCCAGAAATTCAACCATTTCCATAGTGTTACTGTATACAATCATGGATAATACTAACATAGAAAGACCTAGTGGAAAAGCTAGGTCTGAATATTTTTTATGCTTTAAGAGGTGGCTTACACCTATGCAGACTGCAAATAAATAGACTGTAACTTTTGCAATACCAGTTACAAATATCATAATAGCTGAACCTACCTCTACTCTTTTAAGGAAACCGCCTACGGATATTAATGTTTTTGCTGAATAGGATGAAAAATATATTTGGCTAAGATTTGGAAAACCTAATAATAGTATGTTTTGAGCAGTAGTCATTAAGAGTATAAAACCACCTATTAAGATAGCTTTTACAAAAACACTATAGGTATTTTTATTTTCATTTAAATTATTGAATAGTGCTAGAAATACCACTACTTCAGCAAATGGAAAGGCATAATATGAAATACCACTATCTAATACTGGTATCCAGCCATTATCTAAAATAGGTAGTATATTTAAAAAGTTTAATTTAGGTAATGCAAAGAGCATTAAAGAGAAGATGGAAAAAAGTAAAATTAATAAGACAAAATTTGTCCATCGGGCAAAGACTTCAAATCCACTTTTAACCATATAGATACTTAGCAAAACTACCCAAATGACAGTAAAATATTGAGGAGTTTCATATAGGACTACTACTTGTATAAATTCTGTAATGTCTCTAATGACTAATGAGCCTACATGGAGAAACATAGAAATATAAAACAATGAAATAATTGTTCCAATAATTTTACCAAAGATAATATCAAATATTTGATATAAGTGTTTACCGGGATACATTGTTGCAAGTTTACTGAATACAAGAACTGTTGGTAGGGCTACAGCTATTGCCAATATTATAGAAATCCAAAGATCTTGTTTAGCTGGTCCACTTCCACTATATATTTGTGAGGTACCTAGAATGAAGATTATAATTAAAAAAATACCTTGTCTAGTGCTTATAACTTCTTTATTCATAATACACCCCTTAGTTAGTTCCCATTATGGTAGTGACAATCTTTTCAATTAGATTATTAGGATTAGATATTGGAATGTTTAATCCTATAAGTATTATCAAAATATATGTTATAAAGGTAATGCTTAAATATATAAGTTTAATAGAAGTTTTTTGACCTCTAACAAGCTTGAGGTAATCTAAGCAAATAAAAAAGATATATAAGATAGAATAGATTGTTATCATTATCATATTATTCACCTACAGTTATTGGACTAGAAATATGTCCGCTGTTTAGAATTCTTACAGTTGAAACTACATCTATATTCAAGTCTTTAAATATAGTATCCCAATCTTCTTCTATGGTTTTCCATAAATCAGGGTGCTTTTTACTTAGAAGATTGCCAAATCCAAATATATCTATAGCATTTTCTTGAACTGATGCTATAAATGACCCTATTTCTTTTTCTATAAAATCTTCTGTTTTTTTCTTTAAAAATGCTCTTCCATTTTTATCTGTATAATTTATACCACTATCTATTTCCTGTATACTTACCAAGGTATTGATTTTAACAATAAAGAATATATCTTGATTTTCAATTTTAATATTTATTTTGCTTTTATTATTAAATATTTCCAAAGTAACTTTATCCATATTATCTTTTTCTTGCATATCAATTACTAAAACTCCTTGATCTATTTGATCCTTTACAAATAAATATTTCATTGTTTCCATTGGGTCAAAAATACCCTTTAATTTATCTGTAGAAAAATAAGCAGAACCCTGAAGTTTAATAGAATCTTTGCCATTAATATTTACAATTTCTGCAAGGGGGAGAACTGAACCTATTTTATTATTTTGTACCTGATTTGTGACTTGAAAGACTTGGATATTGGGGGACTTGGCCAAATATTTATCTGCTTTTAGAATCTCTTCAAACTCAAAAGTCCGCATTTTAGTATTACTAGATTCTAGTAATAATACTTCTTTAGCTGTATCTTCTTTGGAAACATATATACTAATGGTCAACCTAGATTCTTGATGACGTGATAACCAATCAAGTATTGGTATCAAACCTTCTTTAGCATATTCCTGACTTACTACTAGCAGGGGTGTGTGGGCAAAATATAATTTTTTTGTAGTTAGGCTAATCATATTTCTAATGGCATCATAAATGGTTTCTCCTCTTATTTCTATTAAACTAGGAATAAATAGGGGACCAGCAGGACCTTCTTCAACGTCAATAATTTCTACGTTAACTATGTATTGCCCAGTATTATCATCTATATCAATAGCAATTGCAGATACCAGTGCGACTTCTTCTATTTCTTTGTAATCCCAGCAAGCAGTCAGAAAGACTAAGTAGATTATTGATATTAGTAAGAGTAATAGTTTTTTCATTTATTTCCTCCATATTTCTTCCATTCGGTAAGCCAAAGAGGTGCCCTTATATAGGTATCTTTTAAATCTAATGGATTAATTGATGTCATAGTAGCCATATAGGGCATATCATAACTTTTTAGTTTATATAAGTGTATCAATAATCCAGACATTCCAAATACATAACCAAATAAACCAAAAACACTTGAAAACAATATAAATAGTGTTCTAAGAATTATTACTGAGCCTAGAAGATTAGGTATTATAAGTGCTGTTATGGAAGTAATAGCTACTACAATTATCATAGGAGAACTGACTAAATTAGCTTCAACTGCTGAAGTACCAAGTACTAAAGCTCCTACAACGCTAAGTGTTTGCCCTACAACAGTGGGCATACGGGCTCCTGCTTCAATTAGAATTTCAAATACAATAAGTAGCCCAAGTAGGCTTACTACAGATGGGAAGGGGATTCCTTTCCTGGCTGCAAAAATAGTTAGAAGCAAAGGAGTAGGAAGGACTTCCTTATGATATGTTACCAGTGACAAATATATAGCTGGTATACTGATCGTAATAAAAAATGCTAATATACGTATCATCCGACGGATACTGGCGAAATAGTAATTAGAGTAGTGATCTTCTCCAGATTGAAAGTTTTCAATAAATATAAAGGGCAGGGTCATTACGGAAGGGGATCCATCTAAAAAGATGGCAATTCTTCCTTCTAATAATTTTGCAGCTATTACATCGGGCTTTTCACTACTATCAGATGTTTGGAATATTGAAAATGGGGAGTCATCAATAAGCTCCTGTATATTTTTTATATCTAATACTCCATCAATCTGTATATTATCAATTCTCTTGTGTATTTCAGCTATAATAGCTTGGTCAGCAAGACCTTCTATATAGGATATACAGGCCTGTGTAGCGCTAGTAGAACCAATAGTCTTGTATTCAAACTTAAGCTTATTTGTTTTTAACTTTCTTCTTAGCAGAGAAAGATTTGTAATTATACTTTCATTAAAGCCTTCTCTGGGACCACGAATTACTTTTTCTACTTCAGGTTCTACAATTTGTCTACTGGTCCAACCTTTAGTTCCAAGACTTAGTGCATCTATGGCACCATCCATAAATAGAATTGTATCCCCATTTATAAGGGCTCCAATAATTTGATCTATATTTTGAGTTTTTGTAACTTCATTTGATAATATAATTTGATCTTGTATAAGGTCTATAGAATCAACACTATTTGTCTCTGACATATTAATAATAGGTTTGATTATATCCTTATTTATAATAGTATCATCTATCATTCCATCTATGAAAAAGATACAAAACTTTAAATCAGGCTTATATTGATTGTTAAACCTTCTTAATATAAGTGTGTCATCTTTGTAAAATTTATTTTGAATAATTAATATATTTTCTTCTAGTGATTTAGTTAGTATAATATTTTGTGATTGATCCATGGTATCCCTCCATAGGGTAGTATTACCACATTTCTAGTATATTATGTAGGCTATGTATTTTGAGTAAAAGACTTATAAAAATCTTTAATATATTTTTAAAATATATTATACTATACTGGCTGTTTTAAATATAAATATATAGGCATATAAAATAGACAGGATGGTGAGTTATGAGAAAGATAATCTTTTTTGCAGCATATTTAGCAATAAGCATATCGATCATTGTTATGGCATTTAGCCATAATTCAAATATAGCAAGTAAAGTTCTTATATTAGCAATAATGTTCTTTTTTGGGGTAGCTTTAGAAGACCATTTTATAGAACTTAGCAGTCAGGTAAATACAGATGAATAGGGAAAGTATTAAAATATTAATAGGTGGATTTATTGCGGCAGCTATAACATGGTTTTTAAATCATAGAATGGGACTTGGTCCTATTATAGCCAATGGTATTGTAGGGGTAATGGTATCCTTGTTCCTTTCTCCTAAACTGGCAGGAGCATATTATGTAGATTCTTTTGTTGGAATGTCAAGTATGGCTATAATTCCTTCAATGCTAGTTGCAGGTTTTGCTGGCTTACTTGCAAGTCTTGTAATTATGTTTTCTAAAGATATATATGGTGGTATTGGAGGAAAAGGTGGAACAATAGCAAGTATTTCAACATTGGTAACAATGGGTTTTATATACCTATTTATTAGATAAAGGTGGGATAATAGTAAATGACATATATGATAGTCATAGTTTCTATATTGGCAGCAACTTTGACTTATTTGATCAATAACAAAACAAATAAGGGGCCAGTTTTTGCATCTGCTATAGTAGCCCTAAGTTCAGGGATTATTTTGCCCTATTTATTTAAAGAATCAGGAACAACATTGGCAGTTGTAGCCACCTGTGGATCCTATGCAGCAATGGTATCCAAGGATAAATTCCCAAGACTTAGGGATATGCTTTCTGTAGGCATAATATGTGGAATAGTCTTTATACTTGCTCAAGATGTGTTTGTAGGAGTTGGAGGAAGGCTTGGTGCTATAGGAGCTATTTCAGGTTTTACATGGTTGGGAATGAAGAAAATAGTAATAGGTAACAGGAAACAGGTAATAGGGAACAGGTAATAGGGAACAGGTAATAGGGAACAGGTAAATTTAAAAGAGGAGATCCTTCGC
>CAZAGS010000064.1:5593-8795 GCA_964484955.1 uncultured Tissierellaceae bacterium | reverse complement strand
TACGGTGGTGTGAGAGGACGGTAATTAAATTAATTAATTACCTCCTACTCGATTTAATATAAAAAGAATGTTATAAGCTGTTATAAAGGATATGGTGGTAAGTTAAGTTGATTAATATTATACTCTAGTGCAAATATAGAAAGCTAATAATTATATTGACTTTATTGTTACGTGGTGGTACATTTAATAATGAAATTACGGTAAGATGTAATTATAAGATTGTCTAAATGAGTGGTTTACTTTAGAGGAGGGAAACTTTTACATGGATGGTAACATAAACGAAGGGGCAATTAGAGATGCCCGACAGATCTCAGTTTCAAAACGAATTTTATTAGGTATGCAACACACTTTTACCATGTTTGGTGCTACAGTTCTTGTGCCGATTATTACAGGCTTAGACATTTCTGTAGCTTTATTTATGGCGGGAGTATGTACATTGTTGTTCCACTTAATAACAAAGAAAAAGATACCAGTATTCTTGGGTTCATCATTTGCATTTATTGCTCCTATTGGAGCAGTGGTAGATTTGGTAGCAAGTAGAGGTGGAGCGGATGGTCTAGCATATGCTAGAGGTGGCATTGTTATATCTGGTTTCGTATATGTAATAGTAGCTCTACTTATTTATGTTTTTGGAGCTAAAAAGGTAGTAGATTTTTTCCCACCTATAGTTACTGGTCCTATTATATTAGTTATAGGCCTTAAATTAGCTCCTACTGCTATAGAAATGGCTTCAGAAAATTGGATGCTGGCAATAGTATCATTTTTAACAGTAGTTATTGTATCAATTTATGCTAAGGGATTCTTAAAAGTAGTTCCTGTAATCATTGGGCTTGGGGTTGGTTACCTTGTTGCAATAATAACTAAAAACGTTGTGTTTACACCAGTAATAAACGCAGGGTGGCTTGGATTACCTCCATTTGAAATGGCAAAATTTGATTTTCAAAGTGTTATGATAATTGCTCCGGTAGCTATAGCTACTGTAGTTGAACATATTGGGGACGTTATTGCAATTGGAGCAACAGTTGAAAATGACTTTTTAGAAGATCCAGGCCTTCATAGAACTATGATAGGTGATGGATTATTGACTGCATTGTCAGCAATGTTTGGAGGCCCAGCAAATACTACATATTCAGAAAATACTGGAGTATTAGCCTTAACTAAAGTATGGGATCCACTTATTATGAGAATAGCTGCAGTATTTGCTATAATATTATCAGTGGTACCTAAACTTTCATCCATAATTAACACTATACCAAGATCTGTAGTTGGAGGAATTTCTATAATCTTATTTGGAATGATAGCTTCAATCGGGGCCAGAACACTAGTAGAAGAGCAAGTTGATTTCAAAAAATCTAAAAATTTAATTATTGCAGCAGTTATTTTAGTTTTAGGATTAGGTGGTGCTGTTTTACCAATTAACATTGGTTTTGTACACTTTAGTATTGAAGGTATGGCATTAGCAGCCATAATAGGTATAACATTAAATAAAGTATTACCAAACGAAAAATAACTTTATATTAAGCAAGATTAAATCTAATGAATTACCATCTTTTCTGTCTTGATATTATTTATTATCTTAAGGTTAAATACCTTGTAAAAAAAAGTTAGGCTTATGGCCTAACTTTTTTTAATATCTTCAACTAACTCATCTATTAACTGACTAACAGTTTGTATTTTATCTAATTTATATCCACTACTACCAATAAATATTAAACCATTATCAATATTATTAGAAACAGAATTAATCAATGCAGTAGATATGCAATATGGTGTTGTTGCAGGTTTGCAAGGGGTTAGACATAAATAGCATTTTTCTACCTTTATTCGACCTTGTTCAGCTCTTTTTATAAAAGGATTAGCTATTGCTCTACCTGGCATACCAACTGGACTTAAGACCAGTTTTATATCTTCCTTTTTAGCATCAATATATGACTGCTTGAATTCTAATGGAGCATCACACTCTTCTGTAGCTACAAATCTGGTACCCATTTGAACTCCACTAGCTCCCAATTTTAGGAATTTGGCAATATCCTTGCCATTATAAATACCACCGGCTGCTATAATAGGAATTTTTATTCCCCTTTCTTCTTCAAATGGCTTAAGAGCCTTTATAACATCTACTACAATATTTTCTAAGGCATCTTCTTTAGCATTTTCAAGTTCATCAAAAGAAAATCCTAAATGACCGCCAGCTTCTGGACCTTCAACAATAATTAAATCAGGATAGTAATCATATCTTCTCTTCCACAATTTAACGATTAAAGCTGCTGCTTTACCTGAAGAAACGATTGGAGCTATTTTCGTATTAGTACCTTTTATAAACTTAGGTAGATCTGAAGGCAGTCCTGCACCTGAAATTATTAAGTCTACACCTGCCTTAGCTGCTGCTATAGCCATTTCATCATAATTCTTTATAGCAACCATAAGGTTCATACCAATTATTCCATTAGGGCTTAATTTACGAGTTTTTTCTATTTCACTAATCATAGCTCTTATATTAGCTTGCTCTGAATTAGTATCGAAATCTTCTTCTCTAAATCCAATTTGGACCCCGGAGATTACTCCTATTCCACCACAATTAGCAACTGCAGAGGCCAAACCAGACAATGAAACCCCAACTCCCATACCACCTTGTATTATAGGCACAGTAGTTTCTTTATCACCTATTTTTATAGGTTCATAATTCATTCAATCACCCCTTAACTCAATTCATAATGCACAATGCACAATGCACAATTAAAACATTGAAACCTAAAAGCGCAAAAGATCTTCATTCTTGTCATTCTGAGATATCAGTATAAGCCTTACAGCTGAAGAATCTCCTCTTTTGACTTTCGTTATTCACTATTCACTGTTCACTATTCACTATCTTTTCCTATTCAATTGCAAATAGAAATTCACCTTCACAGGCTAGTTCTTCGCCTACATAAGCTTTACCTTGGCCAATTCCAATAGAACCCCTTAACTTAACTATTTCAACTTCCATTTTAAGTGTATCCCCAGGAACAACTTTTCTTTTAAATCTTACCTTATTTATCCCCGCAAAATAAGGAGTTTTTCCAGCAAATCTTTCATCACTTAGAAGTATAACTGCACCTACTTGAGCCATAGTTTCTACTATAATTACCCCAGGCATTACAGGCATATCAGGAAAATGCCCTTGAAAGAAATATTCATTCATTGTTACATTTTTATAGCCAAT
>CAZAGS010000064.1:0-5493 GCA_964484955.1 uncultured Tissierellaceae bacterium | reverse complement strand
GAAGATGTATTAACTAATGATGATTTGACAAAAATGGTAGATACCAGTAATGAATGGATAATTGAGCGAACAGGTATCAGAGAAAGAAGAATAGTTAAGGAACATATTGCTACATCAGATTTGGGCACTGAAGCTGCTAGAGCTGCTTTAAAAGATGCAAATTTAAATCCAGAAGATATTGATTTAGTAATTGTAGCTACAGCAACACCAGATCATGCTTTCCCTTCCACAGCTTGTATTATACAAGACAAGCTAGGATTAAAAAATGCTGCTGCATTTGACTTAAGTGCTGCTTGTTCTGGATTTGTTTATGGTTTAGCAACAGCTGCTAGTTTTATCAGCTCAGGAGCCTATAAAAGGGTACTTGTTATTGGTAGTGAAGTATTCTCGAAAATTGTAAATTGGGAAGATAGAAATACCTGTATACTATTTGGAGATGGAGCAGGAGCTTGTGTTCTCCAAAGATGTGAAGAGGGTTATGGTATATTATCATTCGACTTAGGTGCAGATGGTAGTGGAGGAGATTGCTTAGTATTACCAGCAGGTGGTTCAAGAATACCCACAAGCAAGGAAAGTTTAGAACAAAAGCTACATTTACTTCAAATGGATGGAAAAGAAGTATTTAAGTTTGGAGTAAGAATTATGGAGAAAGCCACACGTACAGCACTAGAAAAAGCAAATTTAACCACAGAAGATATAGATTTTTTAGTACCACATCAAGCAAATATCAGGATAATAGATAGTGCGACAAAAAAACTTAAAATAAATCATGAAAAACTATGTATTAACTTAGATAAGTATGGTAATATGTCATCAGCATCAATTCCAGTAGCATTGGAAGAGGCAGTTAAAGAAGACAAAATTAAAAAAGGCGATATTGTAGTCCTAGTAGGATTTGGTGCCGGATTAACATGGGGATCAATGGCTATTAGATGGAACAAGGGAGGCGATAAGAATTAAAACAAGAATAACTGAATTATTAGGAATAAAGTATCCTATTCTTCAGGGCGGTATGGCTTGGATAGCTACCTATGAGTTAGCAGCAGCAGTATCAGAGGCTGGTGGATTGGGAATTATTGCAGGTGGTAATTTGCCTGGAGAAGTAGTAAGGGAAGAAATAAGGAAGCTTAAGGAATTAACTGATAAACCATTCGGGGTTAATATCATGTTATTATCACCTTATGCTGAGGATATTGTAGATATTGTATGTAGTGAAGGAGTTCCTGTAGTAACAACCGGAGCAGGAAACCCTGGAAAATACATTGAGAAGTTGAAAGAACACAATGTAAAAATCATACCTGTAGTACCTACTGTATCTTTAGCTAAAAGATTAGAACGGCTAGGCGTAGACGCCTTAATTGTAGAGGGAACAGAAGCAGGAGGACATATTGGAGAGATTTCCACTATGGCTTTAATTCCTCAAGTTGTAGATGAGGTAAATATACCTGTAATAGCTGCAGGAGGCATAGCTGAGGGAAGAGGGTTTACTGCAGCATTAGCACTGGGAGCTGAAGGCGTACAAATGGGTACTAGATTTGTATGTTCAATTGAAGCGCCAGTACACGAGAATTATAAAGAAGTAATCATAAGGTCTAAGGATAGAGATGCCCTAGTAACTGGGAGAAGTACAGGGTTTCCTGTTAGACATTTAAAAAATTCCTATACGAAGGAATATATTGAGCTGGAGAAATCTGGTATGGATCCTATGGAATTGGAAAGATTAGGATTAGGTAGACTAAAATTGGCAGTAAGAAGTGGAGATATAAAAAATGGATCTTTAATGGCTGGTCAAATTTCCGGTTTAATTAAAGAGAAAAAGTCCTGCAAAGATATAATTCTATCCATAGTTAACTCTTCCCATGAATCGATAAATAAATTATCTAGATTAATGGAGGATGGCGAGGATGAATAATAATAAAGTTGGATTTATATTTCCAGGTCAAGGCTCACAATATATTGGAATGGGTAAAGATTTTTACCATGAGTTTAAAGAGTGTAAAGATGTATTTGATGAAATGGATGATTCCTTAAAAATGAATTTGAGTAAGTTGTGTTTTGATGGTGTAGAAGAAGACTTAATGAAAACAGAAAATACTCAACCTACAATCATAGCTACAAGTGTAGCAATCCTTAAAGCGATGGAAAAACAAGGAATTAATTGCCAATATACTGCTGGACTAAGCCTAGGTGAATATAGTGCTCTTGTATGTGGAGGAGTATTGGACTTGTCTGATACATTTAAAATAGCCCGTGAAAGAGGATTATATATGCAGCAAGCAGTTCCTAATGGGACAGGAGGAATGGCAGCTATTTTAGGACTTGAAGTAGAAGATGTATTTAAAGCCATAGAAATAGCAAAGAAATTTGGATTAGTTGAAATAGCTAACTATAACAGTCCAGGTCAAATTGTAATATCTGGAGAAAAAGCTGGAGTAGAGGCTGCTTGTGAGGAAGCATTAAAATTAGGTGCTAAAAAGGCAGTTACCCTATCAGTAAGTTCCCCATTTCATTCAAGTCTGTTAATTCCTGCAGGTGAGAAATTAGGAGACCTACTTTCTACAATAAATATAGAAGAACCAAATAAAAGTATAGTTTCTAATGTAGATGTAAAGATTATAAAATCAAAGTATGAAATAATACCTAAACTTGTAAAACAGGTTAGTAGTTCTGTACTTTGGCAACAATCAGTAGAGTTAATGATGAATGAAGGGGTAAATACATTTATTGAATTAGGGCCTGGAAAATCATTAACTGGTTTTGTAAAAAGAATAGGAAAAAAATTAAATAAAGATATAAGAGCTATCAATATATCCGATATAGGTTCTTTTAATAATGCTCTAGTATTATTGGAAGGAGGGATATAATTGGCTGGAAAAATAGCATTAATAACAGGTGGTAGTAGAGGAATAGGAAAAGAAATTGCATTAGCATTAGCAAAAGAGGGCAATAATATTGCTATATCCTATGGTAATAATGAGGAAAGTGCAATGAAGGTTGTTAATGAAATAAAATCCTTTGGCGTAGAAGCCCTTGCAGTAAAAGCTGATGTTTCTATTTCTGAAGATGTTACAAATCTAATTAAATCTGTAGAAGAAGGATTAGGAACTATAGATATATTAGTTAATAATGCAGGTATTACAAAAGACAATCTCTTAATAAGGATGACAGAAGCTGATTGGGATAGTGTAATGGATGTTAATTTAAAAGGAGTATTTCTTTGTACAAAAGCTGTATCTAGGTCAATGATGAAGCGGAGATATGGAAAGATAATAAATATTACTTCCGTAGTTGGAATTACTGGTAACCCAGGACAAGGAAACTATTCAGCATCAAAAGCTGGAGTAATTGGATTTACAAAATCAATGGCCAAAGAATTAGCATCAAGAGGGATTAGAGTTAATGCAGTGGCGCCAGGCTTTATTGAAACAGATATGACAGACGTATTAAAAGAAGAATTAAAAGAAGAGATGCTAAAAACCATTCCTTTAAGCACTATGGGCAAGCCTTCTGATATAGCAAATCTAGTAGTATTTTTAGCAAGTGAAAAATCTGATTATATTACTGGACAGATTATTAAGATAGATGGTGGAATGGCGATTTAGTCAATTGACAATTTTAGATTCGTGTTGTCATCCTGAGCGAAGCGTGAGGATCTCCGCTTTTGACTAATAAGATATGCTCAGAATTATTCAAATAATTACTGTATATATAAAACAAATAAAAAACTAATAAAAAAATGGAGGAATAAAAAATGGTATTTGAAAAAGTTAAAGCAGTTATAGTAGAGCAATTAGATGTAGATGAAGAGGTAGAAATAACACCAGAAACTTCAATGATGAAAGATTTAGATGCAGATTCATTAGACGCAGTTGAGATAATGATGGAATTAGAAGATGAATTTGGCATAGAAATTCCAGATGAAGACGCAGAAAGTTTTAAAACTATAGGTGATATTGTAAAATATGTGGAGTCAAAAATCTCCTAATAAAATTAAGGGGGACAAAAATGAAAAGAATCGTAATTACTGGACTAGGTGCAGTTACGCCTATTGGAATAGGAAAAGAAGAGTTTTGGAATAGCCTTATAGAAGGAAAATCAGGAATAGGACCTATTACAAAATTTGATACTGCTGAATTTGATTGTAAAATTGCAGCGGAAGTTAAGAACTATAATGTAAATGATTATTTAGATAAAAAAGAAGCAAAAAGAATGGATAGGTTTACACAATTTGCTGTTGTAGCTACAAAACTTGCTTTAGAAGATGGAAATATTGACTTAAATAAAGTAAATTTAGAGCGAGTAGGAACTATAATAGGTTGTGGAATTGGTGGACTAGAAACTTTAGAAGCAGAACATGAAAAACTTATGGAAAGAGGACCTAAGAGAGTTAGTCCATTATTGATACCAATGATGATAGCTAATATGGCTGCAGGTCAAGTTTCTATGAGCTTTGGATTAAAAGGATCATCCATGACTATAACTACTGCTTGTGCTTCTGCCACACACGCCTTAGGCGAGTCTTTTAGAATGATTAAATACGGAAATATGGATATGGTTGTAACTGGTGGTACAGAAGCTTCTATAACTCCTATTGCGCTAGCTGGTTTTGGTTCAATGAAAGCACTGTCAACAAGAAATGAAGATTTTTCCAAAGCATCTAGACCTTTTGATAAAGAAAGAGATGGATTTGTAATGGGAGAAGGAGCAGGTATACTTATATTAGAAGAATTAGAGCATGCACTAAATAGAGGCGCGACAATCTATGGCGAAGTAGTAGGATATGGTTCTACTTCAGATGCATTTCATATAACACAGCCAGATCCAGAAGCTAGGGGAGCAATCAACGCAATGAGATTGGCTCTAGAAGAAGGAAATGTAGATTATACAGAAGTGGATTATATAAATGCCCATGGTACTTCAACTTATTTTAATGATAAGTTAGAGACCTTAGCTATAAATACGCTATTTAAAGAACATGCAAAAGATATAAATATAAGCTCTACTAAATCAATGACAGGACATTTATTAGGAGCAGCTGGTGGAATAGAGGCTATAGCAGCAACTTTAGCATTACAAACAGGCATAATACCTCCTACAATAAATTATGAAAATGTAGATGAGGAATGCAACTTAAACTACACACCAAATAAAGCAGTGAAAAGAGATAGCAAATATGCATTGTCCAATTCACTCGGATTTGGTGGACACAATGGAACAATATTAATTAAAAAATATTAGTAAAAAAGAGTTGGTCTTAACAGGCCAACTCTTTTTTAGTGCACCGGGGACGGTTCTTTTTGCACTAAAATGTGCAAACATTACAATTGTAATACATGAGTATTACAATAACAATACAAATGGCTTTAATTGATTGAAGCGTTAATGCATGGGTAAAATATAGATTAAGGAGGTTATAAAAATGAAAAAAATGAATAAGAGAGTGTTATCGTTATTAATAGTATTAACAATGATAATAGGAAGTATGAGTATATC
>CAZAGS010000063.1:0-8985 GCA_964484955.1 uncultured Tissierellaceae bacterium | reverse complement strand
ATAGCATCTTCAAAGTTATAACCTTCCCAAGTCATAAAGGCTATTAATAAGTTTTTACCTAATGCTATTTCCCCAAGCTCAGTACTTGGTCCATCAGCTATAACTTGGCCTTTTTCCACTCTTTCACCTTGAACAACTATAGGTCTTTGGTTAATTGTAGTTCCTTGGTTAGATCTTTTAAATTTAAGCAATTTATATGTTTCACTTTTATTATCACTATCTCGTTTAATAATTATTTCACTAGAAGAAACCTTGTCTATAATCCCACTGCTTTTAGCAATAGCCACTACACCTGAGTCTTTAGCAGCTTTGTATTCTATACCTGTACCTATTATTGGTGATTCTGCCTTTAAAAGCGGAACAGCCTGACGCTGCATATTGGCACCCATCAGTGCTCTATTGGCATCGTCATTCTCTAAGAAAGGTATCATAGCAGTACCTACAGACACTATTTGTCTAGGAGATACGTCCATATAATCTACTTCACTACTAGGGAAAATATCTACTACCCCTGATTTACCTCTGGCAACTATTCTTTTATTTGCAAATTCATTTTTATCATTTAATATTTCATTGGATTGAGCTATAATAAACTCATCTTCAACATCAGCAGTTATATAATCTATATCACCAGTAATCTTGCCCTCTCCCTTTTTTACCCTTCTATAAGGAGCTTCAAGAAAACCATATTCATTGATTCTAGCATAGGTGGTTAATGAAGTTATAAGACCTATATTTGGTCCTTCAGGTGTTTCTATTGGACACATTCTACCATAATGGGAATGATGAACGTCCCTAACTTCAATTCCTGCTCTATCTCTACTTAAACCACCAGGCCCTAATGCAGACATTTTCCTTTTATGAGTCAGTTCTGCCAATGGGTTTGTCTGATCCATAAATTGAGACAACTGGCTACTACCAAAGAACTCTTTAATTGATGCCACTACAGGTCTAATATTTATTAAAGCCTGTGGAGTAGCTACATCCATATCTTGTATAGTCATTCTTTCTTTTACAACTCTTTCCATACGGGACAAACCAATTCTAAATTGGTTTTGTAACAATTCACCAACGGATCTTAGTCGTCTGTTTCCAAGATGGTCTATATCATCAGTATTTCCAACACCATTAAATAGGTTGAACTCATAACTTATACTAGCAATAATATCATCTGGCACTATGTGTTTAGGTGATAAATCTTTAACTCTATCTTTTACTGCAGCCTCTAATTCATCTGGATCATCATAGGTATCCATTAGTTCTTTCATTAATGGATAGTATATCTTTTCTTTGAGATCTAGTGATTCTAAAGAAAATGGAAGATCAAATGCCTTAACTGAAACAAAGTTATTACCCATAACTCTTACTGGAGTGTCATCTTCTAGTAAGACGTCTACCAAATTAATACCACTATTTTCTATTTCAATAGCTACATCTCTACTGATCATTTCACCTTTTGCAACAAAAAGCTCACCAGTAGACATATCTAAAATATCTTCTGCCGCTCTTCTACCATAAATTCTATTAAATAGGGCTAGTTTTTTATTAAACTTATACCTACCAACCTTTGCCAAATCATATCTTTTTGGGTCAAAGAACAAATTATTAATTAAAGATCTTGCACTATCAACAGTTGCAGGTTCACCTGGACGTAGTTTCTTGTATATTTCAACTAGTCCTTCTTCCTCTGTTGTAGTACTATCCTTCTCAAATGTTTTTAGTACTTGTTCAGTTTCACCTAAAATTTCAATGATTTCTGAATCTCTTTCGATTCCTAAGGCTCTTAATAATGTTGTAATTGGAAGTTTCCTAGTTCTGTCAATTCTCACATATACAATATCATTGGAATCAGACTCATATTCCAACCATGCTCCCCTATTAGGAATTAATGTTGAGGAATAAAGCTTTTTACCAGTCTTATCAATATCCTCTACAAAATATACCCCTGGCGATCTAACTAGTTGACTAACTACAACCCTTTCAGCACCATTGATAATAAACGTACCTTTTTCTGTCATTAAAGGCAGGTCCCCCATAAATACTTCTTGCTCTTTAACTTCTCCAGTTTCCTTGTTGATTAATCTAGCTTTAACCTTTAAAGGTGCTGAATAGTTAGCATCTCTTTCCCGAGCTTCTTCCTCACTATACTTTAACTCTTTCTCAATATGGTAATTAACAAATTCCAATATTAAGTTTCCCGTATAGTCTTTAATAGGAGAAATATCGTCGAAGACTTCCTTCAATCCCTCTTCTAAAAACCATTCATTTGAAGATCTTTGGACTTCAATTAAATCCGGCAAATCGAGTACTTCATCAATGCGGGAGTAACTCATCCTGACCCGCTTACCAAATGTTACAGGATGTACCATAAAACACATCACCCCTTATTAAACTAAAATATCCAAAAGCGCTAATCACTTTTGGTAAATCTTTACAAATACAAATATATTTTTACTATTGCCTTTAAATCCTACAATTATACATAATTACTATATTAATAATAATCATGTGCAATAAATTATGCTATCACATTGCAATCTGTATGTCAAGCAATTTTTGACACAAGCTGAATTAAATGTAAATTGTCTAAGGTATAAAAAAAAGGCCTTCTGTATTTGAAAGCCTTTTTTAATTAATTGCTAATTATTTTAATTCTACTTTTGCTCCAACTTCTTCTAATTTAAGTTTGATTTCTTCTGCTTCTTCTTTAGATGCGCCTTCTTTAACTGGCTTTGGTGCATTATCAACTAATTCTTTAGCTTCTTTTAATCCTAAGCCTGTTAATTCTCTAACAGCTTTAATAACTTTGATTTTTTCTCCGCCAACTTCAGCTAATATAACATCAAAGTCTGATTTTTCTTCTACTGCTGCTTCTGCTGCTGCTGGAGCTGCTGCTGCCGCTGCCATAGGAGCTGATGCACTAACACCAAATTCCTCTTCTAAAGCTTTAACTAATTCTGATAATTCTAATACTGTTAAGTTTTTTACTTCCTCTATTAAACCTAATACTTTTTCACTTGCCATTTTATATATACCTCCGTAAATTTTTATTTTTTATTTTTTATTATCTATGCTACTTTTTCTTCAGCTATAGCATTAAGCACTATTGCTAAACTTCTTATTGTACCTTGAAGTACATTTGCAAATCCTTGAATTGGTGCATTGAATCCACCAAGAACTTGTGCTACAAGAACTTCTCTTGAAGGTAGACTTGCTAAACTCTTAACTCCATCTACATCAATTACTTTACCATCTACGATTCCAGCTTTAACTTCTAGCATTGGATTTGATTTAGCAAATTCAGCTGTTATCTTAGCTGCTGATACTGGATCATCATAACCAAAAGCTACTGCAGATGGTCCTTTTAAGTATTCATTGAAATCCTCTAAACCTAAATCCTTGAAAGCTATTCTCATCATAGTGTTTTTATATACTTTGTAATCAACATTAGCATTTCTATATTGAACTCTTAGGTCTGTTAATTGCTCAACATTTAATCCTCTATAGTCAACCAAAACCATTGATTGAGCTTTGCCGATCTTTTCTTTAATTTCTTCTACATTTTGACCTTTAACTTGAAGGGTTTTTTCCTTCACCGACTTCACCTCCCATATTGCTATAAAATAAAAAATCTCCCTGCAGACACAGAGAGACTCTAATTATTATTTTTATTAGAATTAACTCACCTCGGTAGGAAATATTAAACCCAAAGGGTCCCTACTGTCTACAGCAATAATTTATTTAATTTATATTAACGTAACAAGTATAACAATAACTTATTACAATGTCAATATTTATTTTACAGTTTCAATTAACTTTTGACCATTGATTTTAATACCAGGCCCCATAGTACTTGCAACACTTACTGATTTAAAGTATCTACCTTTTGCTGCTGCTGGCTTTGCTTTAATCAGAGCATCTATGATAGTATCAAAGTTTTCCATTAGTTTTTCAGTACCAAAGGATTTTTTACCTATTGGAACGTGAACAATACTAGCTTTATCAACTCTATATTCAACTTTACCTGCTTTGATTTCTTCTACTGCCTTGCCAACATCAAAAGTTACAGTTCCTGATTTAGGATTTGGCATAAGTCCTTTAGGTCCAAGTACTCTACCTATTCTACCTACAACACCCATCATGTCAGGAGTTGCTACTACAACATCAAAATCTAACCAACCTTCAGTTTGGATTTTAGCTATCATTTCTTCCCCACCGAAAAAGTCTGCTCCTGCATCTTCAGCTTCTTTTAGTTTATCACCTTTAGCAATAACTAAAACTGTTCTAGTTTTACCTGTACCATGTGGTAATACTACTGCACCTCTAACTTGTTGGTCAGCATGTCTTGGGTCTACACTAAGTCTTACAGACAATTCAATGGTTTCATCAAATTTTGCTTTAGAAGTTTGTTGAACTAATTCCATTGCTTCATTTGCATCATAATAATTATGTCTATCTATAAGTTTTAAACTTTCTATATAATTCTTACCTCTTTTTGCCATTTACTTTACCTCCTTGTGGTTTTAACGGAATTTCCTCCCACTAATCTCTTATTGTTCTACTTCTACTCCCATACTTCTTGCTGTTCCTGCTACCATGTTCATAGCCGCTTCTAATGACGCAGCATTTAAATCTGGCATTTTTATTTCAGCTATTTCCTTAACTTTTGCTTTGGAAAGTTTAGCTATTTTAATTTTATTTGGTTCTTTTGAACCTGATTCCATACCAATTGCCTTCTTAATTAATATTGAAGCTGGTGGAGTTTTTGTAATAAATGAAAATGATCTATCTTGATACACAGTAAGAACTACTGGTATTATCATTCCTGCTTGATCAGATGTCTTAGCATTAAACTCTTTAGTAAATTGCATAATATTAACTCCATGAGGTCCTAATGCAGTACCTACTGGTGGCGCTGGTGTTGCCTTACCTGCTGGTATTTGTAACTTTACTAGTGCCATAACTTTTTTTGCCATGTGAATTTTACCTCCTTATTTCCATTGTGGTTTAGCGGGATAATCCCTCCCACTGACTAAATCTATTTAAAAAAGCTTTGCTTTATTAAATCTAACTCTTTTCTATTTGTTCAAAATCCAACTCTACTAGAGTATCTCTACCAAACATAGAAACAAATACTTTAACTTTTCTTTTTTCTATATTAAGGCTATCTATTGTTCCCATAAAGTTTTCAAAAGGACCTGATATTACTTTGATTACATCTTTTACCTTAAAGTCTACTGATTGTATAGTAGCTTCTTGAACTCCTAGTTGTTTAACTTCCTTATCTGATAAAGGGATTGGTTTTGATGCAGATCCAACAAATCCTGTTACTCCCCTAGTATTTCTAACTAAGTACCAAGACTCATCATTAATAATCATTTTTACCAAAACATATCCAGGAAACAATTTTCTTTCTTTTATTACCTTTTTCCCTGATTTTGTATCTACGTATTCTTCAGTTGGGACTGCCACTTCGAATATGTCGTCTATCATACCTCTATTTTCAACCATTTTTTCAAGGTTAGCTTTAACCTTGTTTTCATGACCAGAATAAGTATGGACTACATACCATTTAGCATCTATAGCCCTATCTTCTCTATTATTAACCTTATCTGTCATATAGTTCAGGCCTTAAAAAGCCCTACCCTCCCTTATACTTCTTAAATAAATATTTTTAATACTCCATGTATACCAAGGTCTAATACATAAACAACTATAGAAACCACTGCACTTAATACTGTTACAACTGCAGTATAATTCATTAATTCCTTTTTAGTTGGCCAAATTACCTTTTTTAATTCTGATCTTACACCTTTAAAATAAGCTGTTAATTTACCTTTGTTTCCTTCTGTCTGAGTTGCCATTAACTTCACATCCTTAATATACTAGTATTATTTTGTCTCTTTATGAGCTGTGTGAGCTTTACAGAACTTACAGTATTTTTTCAATTCTATTCTTTCAGTAGTGTTTCTTTTATTCTTTTTAGATACGTAGTTTCTTTGTTTACATTCACCACAAGCCAGTGTTATTCTATCTCTCATTTAAAGCACCTCCTACCATTTGCCAATATATATGGACTCCCATCTTATATGGGATTACTTTCAAACAATAATGTTACTAATATAAACTATCACAAAGTAAAATGTATGTCAATAATTTTATTGTAGGGTAATTTATATATGAATAAAAAGACTAGGTCAAAAGACCTAGTCTTTTATTAACCTAGTATCTTGGTTACAACTCCAGCTCCTACTGTTCTTCCACCTTCACGAATAGCAAATCTTAATCCTTCTTCCATTGCTATTGGTGTTATTAATTCGATTATGAATTTAGCGTTATCTCCTGGCATTACCATTTCTACGCCTTCTTCTAATTGAATATCTCCTGTTACGTCTGTGGTTCTAAAGTAGAATTGTGGTCTGTATCCGTTAAAGAATGGTGTATGTCTTCCACCCTCTTCTTTGGATAATACAAATACTTCTGATTCAAATTTTGTATGAGGTTGAATTGATTTTGGCTTTGCTAATACTTGACCTCTTTGAATCTCTGTTCTTTGAATTCCTCTTAGTAATGCTCCTATGTTATCTCCTGCTTGAGCATCATCTAATAATTTCTTGAACATTTCTACTCCTGTTACTACTAATGTTCTTGTTTCTTCTGCTAATCCTACTAAGTCTACGTTGTCTCCAGTTTTTACTACTCCTCTTTCTACTTTACCTGTAGCTACTGTTCCTCTACCTGTAATTGAGAATACGTCTTCTACTGGCATTAAGAATGGTTTGTCTGTTTCTCTTACTGGCTCTGGTATCCACTCGTCTACTGTATCCATTAATGCAACTATTTTGTCTCCCCATGGTCCCATTGGTTCTTCAATTGCTTTTAATGCGGATCCTACTGTGATTGGTGTGTTGTCTCCATCAAATTCATAGTCTGATAGTAATTCTCTTACTTCCATTTCTACTAATTCGATTAATTCTTCGTCATCAACCATATCTTCTTTGTTTAAGAATACTACTATTTTTGGAACTCCTACTTGTCTTGATAATAGGATATGTTCTCTTGTTTGTGGCATTGGGCCATCTGCTGCTGATACTACTAATATAGCTCCATCCATTTGTGCTGCTCCTGTGATCATGTTCTTAACATAGTCAGCATGACCTGGACAGTCTACGTGTGCGTAGTGTCTTTTTTCTGTTTCATATTCTACGTGAGATGTGGATATTGTTATTCCTCTTTCTCTCTCTTCTGGTGCCTTGTCTATATTGTCATAGCTTATTGCTGATCCAGAACCAGATCTTATACTTAATACCATTGTGATTGCTGCTGTTAATGTTGTTTTACCATGGTCAACGTGACCTATAGTTCCAATATTAACATGTGGTTTATTTCTTATAAATTTTGCTTTTCCCATTTTTCATTTCCTCCTTATATCTTAACTATTTATCCCCTAGTACTTTTTCTGAGATACTATTTGGAACAGCTTCATAGTGGTCGAACAACATGGAATAAACTGCTCTACCTTGTGTGTTTGAACGAAGATCAGTTGCGTATCCAAACATTTCAGATAGTGGAACGTGTGCGTTAACTACTTGAGCACCGCTTCTCATTTCCATACCGTCAATTCTACCTCTTCTTGAGCTTATATCACCCATAACATCACCTAAATACTCTTCCGGTAAAATTACTTCTACCTTCATCATTGGCTCAAGTAAAACTGGTTTAGCTTTTCTCATAGCATCCCTAAAGCCCATTGAACCAGCAATTTTATATGCCATTTCAGAAGAGTCTACATCATGATAAGATCCATCATATGCAGTTACTTTTATATCTAATACTGGATATCCACCAAGAATACCAGCATTCATAGCTTCTTTAACACCTTGGTCTACAGCATTAACATATTCTCTAGGAATTGCTCCTCCAACTATACCATTTACAAATTCATAGCCAACACCAGGTTCTTGAGGTTCAATTCTTAATTTAACATGACCATATTGTCCACGTCCACCTGATTGCTTAACATATTTTCCTTCTGCTTCAGCTGAAGCTTGAATGGATTCTTTGTAAGCTACTTGAGGGTTACCTACATTAGCTTCAACTTTAAACTCTCTTAATAATCTATCAACTATGATTTCTAAGTGTAGTTCTCCCATTCCAGCTATTATAGTTTGACCTGTTTCATCATCTGTATAGGTTCTAAAAGTAGGATCTTCTTCAGCTAATTTAGCCAGTGCCTGACCCATCTTTTCTTGACTTGCTTTTGTTTTTGGTTCAATAGCTACATGTATTACTGGCTCTGGGAATTCCATAGTTTCTAATACAATTGGAGAGTTTTCAGCACAAAGTGTATCTCCTGTAGTAGTATGTTTTAAACCAACTACTGCTACTATGTCCCCAGCAAATGCTTCTTCAACTTCTTCTCTTTTGTTTGCATGCATTAGAAGAATTCTTCCCATTCTTTCTCTTTTACCTCTTCCAGCATTTAAAACATAAGTTCCCGCTTTAACTGAACCAGAGTAAACTCTTACGTAAGCAAGCTTACCTACAAAAGGATCCGTAACTATTTTGAATGCTAATCCTGAAAAAGGCGCTTCCTCTGATGCAGGTCTTTCTTCTTCTTCATCAGTTTCTAAGCTTATACCCCTAATAGCAGGTACATCTAATGGTGATGGTAGGTAATCAAGTATTGCATCAAGCAATGGTTGAACACCTTTGTTCTTATATGAAGAACCACAAAGTATTGGTGTCATAGCTACTTTAATACAAGCAGTTCTAATACCCCTCATAATTTCTTTGTTAGTTAATTCCTCACCTTCTAGGAATTTCATCATTAATTCTTCATCATGTTCTGATATTGCTTCTATTAATATTTCTCTATACTCTGCTGCCATTTCTGCCATGTCAGCTGGTATAGCTGTTACTTCTATTTCTTCGCCTAGGTCATCTTTATAAATCCTGGCATTCATATTAACTAAATCAACTACT
>CAZAGS010000062.1:0-8988 GCA_964484955.1 uncultured Tissierellaceae bacterium | reverse complement strand
TGAGCTGTGTGTGGAAACATATCGACTGGTTGTACTTCTTTTACTACATAACCACCCTCTACTAATATCTTTAAATCTCGTGCTAAAGTAGTTGGATTACAAGAAACATATACTATTTTTTCTGGCCCTATATTAATTATTGCATCTAGTAGTTTCTTATCGCAACCCTTTCTAGGTGGATCAACTATTATTTTGTTAGCATCAATTCCTCTGGCTATTAAGAAGGGTAGTGTCTCTTCTGCTTTCCCTTTTATAAACTCAATATTATTTATCTTATTTAGTCTTGCATTAGTTCTTGCATCTCTTATTGACTCTTCTGCTATTTCTACACCATAAACCGTTTTAACATAATCAGCTATATAGATTGAAATTGTTCCAATTCCACAATATAAGTCTAGTACTATATCTTCTTTATCTAAATTTAAATACTTTTTAGCCTTCTCATATAATATAAATGCTTGATCTCTATTAGTCTGAAAAAATGAATCTGGTGATATACTAAATTTATAGTCTCCAATATAATCAATTATCTTATCTTTTCCTAATATCTTTTTATATCTTTTACCATAGGTGCCACCATAATCCATCTTGTTTACATTATGATAAAGACTTATAACGCCTAGAATGTTTTCAGATAAAAGTTTTATTAATTCTAATTGATTAGGAAGTTCATTACTCCTAGTTACTAATATTACCATAGCCTCATTATCTTTATTAATTCTAATGCCTATATGCTTAAGTAAACCGGTCTTGGTTTTCTTGTTATAAGGTGGAATACTATATTCTTCTAACCACTGTCTAATCAATTTTATTATGTCATTCCCTATTTCAGGGTGCAATATACTATTTTCCATATCAACTATTTCATTGCTGTTTATTTCATAGAATCCAATAACAGCTTTACCATCTTTAGTACCTATAGGTACTTGGGTATGATTTCTATATCTATAAGGATTATCCATGCCTATAGTATCATGTACTAGTACACTTGCTAAACCACCAATCTTATCTAAATCAGTTTTAACTTTCTTTGTTTTCCATTCTAATTGTTTCATATAATCATAATCTATGAAAGGTATTCCACCTTTTGATTCTCTTATCTCAAAGCCCAATTTAACTCTATCCTTTGAAGGTTGCATTATTTTAATAACTGAACCTGTACAGTAATTCTTCTTTATTTCCTTGATTTCGACCTGTACATAGTCTCCAATCAAACCGCCTGTAGCAAATATTGCATAATTATCTACTTTTAAAATACCATTACCTTCGTGTGTAAAATCTACTATTTCACCTTCAACTATATCTCCTACTTTAAATTCCATAAAACCCTCCATTGGTAAATTATTTAATAAATATCACCTTATATCACTAGTAATTATACCCTCTATTTAAGAAACTACCCTTTCAGGTAGTTCTATTAGGTTAAATCTTTTATCCACTTTTTAGATAGTACTCTAGGTAAGGCTATGCTAGCCTTTACTAATTCTTCTAAAGAGATTAAAGCTAATACCAAGTAGGCTGGCCATTTAAGTAATAAAGCTCCGATAAATGCTAATGGTACACCTACTAACCATACTGCACCCATTTCTAAATACATAGAATAGGTAGTATCTCCACCACCTCTGAGAACTCCAACTACAACTGTAGCATTAAATGTCCTAATAGCAAATACTAATCCCATTATCACTAACATTTTTCTAGCAACTGAATATACTTCTGGATCTAAATCCCTAAATAAGCTTAAAGTTAAACCTGGTGTTAAAGTCATAGTTAAGCCTAAAATTAATCCTGCAAGTGTAGCAATACTTAAGAACATTATTGCATAATTATAGGATTCCTCTTTTTCTCCGGCCCCTATTTTGTTACCTATCATAACTGTACTAGAGTTGGCAAGTCCTCTAACTATTACAAAGAATATATTTTGTATTGTTGTAACAATTTGGACCGCAGCAGTTGCTTCTACACCAATTTTAGCATATGCAATTGAATACATTATTTGTCCCAATGACCAGAATGCTTCATTTAATATTACAGGATAAGTTGTCTTTAAATATCTAGCGATAAATAATTTATCCCAATCTAATAGTTCTTTTAAGCTAGCAGCAAGTGGTCCTGGATTTCTATAAACAGTATAAAGTATAAATAAAATCTCAACAATTCTAGCTATTAAAGTTCCTAATGCAGCTCCTTTAACTCCCATTGGGGAAATCCCTAATTTACCAAAAATTAAGATGTAATTAAAAAATGTATTTACCAAGAATGATATTATTGAAACTTGAAGTGGAACTCCAGGTCTTCCAGTACTTCTAAGTGCAACACTATAAGCAAAACTTATAGCAGTAATTAAATAAGACAATGATACTATTCTTAGATAATCAGCCCCTAATTTAACGACTTCAGGCTCTTGTATAAATATCTTCATAATATATTCTGGGAAGAAAAACCCAGCTATAGTAAATATAATTCCAACAAATGAACTAATAGATAATGCTAAGCCTAAAACTTTTCTAATACTTTTTACATCTTCTCTTCCCCAATATTGGGATATAAATATGGATGATCCACTATTAATTCCAAATGATATTAGTATATAAAAAAAGAATACCTGATTTGCTAGTCCAACAGCAGAGATACTTGCTTTACCAAGACTACTAATCATTAAGGTATCCACCATATTTAAAGATGATGATACTAGGTTTTGTAATGCAATAGGAACTGCTATTGCCATCATTGATTTTAAAAATGCTCTATCTTTCCAAAATTTCATCCCTAACCTCCAAAATATAAAACGTCCTATATGTATCTATACTATGATAGCATATAGGACCATTTTTGTATATATTGTTAAATAATAGACATGTCCTTCCTTATTTTAAACTTATTCCATCTTTTTTAATCTCAATTATTTTTTCTTTGTAAAGTTTTCCTATGGCTCTTTTGAATCCCGCCTTGCTCATTTTTAATTCCTTATTAATTTCATCTGGTGAGCTTTTGTCGTGGAGATTTAAGCTGCCACCTTTTTCTTTTAACTTAGCTATTATAACCTTTGAATCTGTATCCATTTGAATATAGTCCCTGTCCCTTAGACTTAAATCTAATTTACCATCTTCTAGTACTTTGTTAATCCTAACTTCCACTACTTCTCCTACTTCATATACTCCTAAGATCTCTTTTTTAGGAATTAGACCATCATATTTATCATCTACTGCTACAAATGCTCCGATATCCCTATTTATACTATAAATAGTACCTTTTGTAATGTTATTTTCTTTATAAGGCGAGTCTGAGCTCAGTAGATTTCTAACTTTCATAGTAGCACACAATCTATCAGATTTATCTATATATACTCCAACTAAGTATTGCTTACCTTTTTCTACTGAGCCTACTGTTTCTGCAAATGGTAAAAATAGATCTTTTTCTAATCCCCAATCCAAAAATGCTCCTACTTTGGATGTGTCAGCCACTGCTAGATGACCCATTTGTCCTATTGTAAGCCTTGGTCTTCGTGTAGTTGCTATTATCCTGTCTTTTGAGTCTTTGTATATAAATACTTCTATTATGTCACCAACATTTGCACCTACTGGTATTTGTGATTTAGGTAATAGAATATCATCACCTTCTGAATCTTCTAGGTTAAGATATGCACCTACTGCTGCAAATCTTTTTATTTCTAATTCTTGTACTTCTCCAAGTTTTATCATATTGCACCTTCTTTATATTATTATTTTCTTTAGTTAAGCGGAACCTGGAGGGCCAGGTTCCCAACATATTAATTGTTAAAACTTTAATTTTGATAATGCATCTGCTAGGTCAGTGTTTAGTGGTTCATTTTTGGCTTTCTTTTGTTCTTTAAGATATCTGGAGACCTCTGCTTTGTTAACTCCAGATTTTTGCTTGCTTCTTCTTTCATTCCAAGTAGAAAGTTTTTCTCTGAATCCACATACACAGGCAAATATTTGACCATCTCCTTGACCCCTTAGTTCTAATTTCTTTTTACAGTTTGGACATCTGGCATTGGTAGTTTGAGAAATGGATACTCTATGACCACATTCTCTGTCTTGACATACATACATCTTTCCTCTTTTGCTATTTACTTCTAACATGAATTTCCCACAATCTGGACATTTAGTTCTAGTTAAATTATCATGTCTAAAGGTAAGGGTACTGGTTTTTATTTCTTTAACTATTGTTTTAGAATAGTCCTTCATTTCATTTATAAAGGCTGACCTAGATAATTTTCCCTGTTCTATTAGTCCTAATTTCTTTTCCCATTCAGCTGTTAGGGCTGGAGATTTTAGATCTTCTGGGACTAATTCTAATAACTGCTTTCCTTTCCCTGTTATTAGAATATCTTTGCCTCTATTTTCTATCAAGAAGGACTTAAATAGTTTTTCTATAATATCAGCACGAGTAGCTACAGTTCCAATTCCACCAGTATCACCAAGGATCCTAGCTAATTCTTTGTTTTGTTCTTCCATATACTTAGCTGGGTTTTCCATTGCTCCAAGCAAGCTTCCTTCATTAATATAAGCTGGTGGTTTAGTTTTTCCAGAAGTTTGATTTAGGGCTATAACTTTTAGTGTATCTCCTTTTTTAATTAAAGGTAATACTTGATCTCTTAAGTCATCTTCACTATCTTCATCTTCGTGAATATTTAAATAAACTTCTTTCCAACCATCTTTTATAATTGTCTTGCCTTTGGCAGTAAAGTTCTCTTCGCCTATTTTAGCATTGATAGTAGTTTGCTCATATTCAAAGGCTGGATATAGAACTGCTAAAAACCTCTTTACTACTAAATCATAAACCCGTTTTTCATTATTGTTTAATTCAGACAGTCTAACTCTTTCTTCTGTAGGTATAATTGCATGGTGATCTGTTATTTTTTTATTATCAACAAAGCTCTTATTTGTTATTATTGGTCTACTTAGGACTTTTGATGCAAATTTAGAATAAGGTGGTATATTAATAGCTTTTACCCTATCTTCCAATGTATTTATCATATCTGTTGAAATAAATTTAGAATCAGTTCTTGGATAGGTTAATATCTTATGCCTTTCATACAAACTCTGCATACATGAAAGTGTCTCCTTTGCAGAGAAGTTAAATATTCTGTTAGCATCTCTTTGTAGCTCTGTTAGGTCATATAACCCTGGAGCAGTATTTATTTTAAGAGACTTATTAACCTCTACTACTTTTACATCTTTTCCCTTTAATGATGATAATATCTTATCCATATTAGCTTTATCAAAGTTTCTAGTATTGTTATTTTTATCTTTCCACAGGAGTTTTAACTCTTTTGTACTAGCTTCAACTCCATAATAATCCTTTGCTTTAAAGTTTTGAATTTCCTCTTCTCTTTTTGCTATTATTGTTAGGGTAGGTGTTTGCACCCTCCCACATGATAGTTGGGAGTTATATTTTACGGTTAAGGCTCTAGTAGCATTAAGACCTACTAACCAGTCTGCCTCAGCCCTTCCTTTAGCAGATTCATACAGGTTTTCGTATGATCTTCCATCTTTAAGATTATTAAAGCCATCTCTAATTGCTTTATCTGTTACAGAAGAAATCCATAGTCTCTGTATAGGCTTTTTAATCTTAGCCATATCAATAATCCATCTTGCAACTAATTCTCCCTCTCTTCCTGCATCTGTTGCTATAATTATCTTACTAACATCTTTTCTTTGCATTTGGGCTCTAACCGCATAATATTGTTTAGATGTTTGCTTAATTACAACAAGTTTAGTTTCATTTGGTAACATTGGTAAGTCTTCTAAATTCCAAGTTTTATACTTTTTATCATAATCTTCAGGGTCAGCTAGTGTAACTAAATGACCTAAGGCCCAAGTTATTATATATTTATCCCCTTCAATAAATCCATTTCCTTTTTTATTGCAGTTTAAAACCCGAGCAATATCTCTTGCTACTGAAGGCTTTTCTGCTAATACTAACATTTTACTCATAAAAACATCCTTTCTTAAAACCAGTTAATAGATAATAGCTAATAGTTATTAGTTATTAGTTGTTAGCTGAATTTTTTCTTCTAATTCGGACAAGTATATCCATCGTTCCATTTTATTTTCCAGTTCTTGTTCACTTATCGCCTTCTCTTCTAATAACTCTTCTAATTTAGTATAGTCTGTTGCTGATTTATTTATTTCACTATCAATTTCTTCTATTTTGTTTTCCAATCTTTCTATTTCCCCATCTATTGTTTCCCATTCTCTTTGTTCGTTAAATGTGAATTTTAGGGCTCTTGTTGATTGTCTTGGTTTATCTATTTTAGGTGTCTTTTCTTCTATTTCTTCTTCCTCTTTTAAAGATTTGAAATATTGATAATTTCCTGTATATTGTACAATTTTACCATTTCCTTCAAAAACAAATACCTTTTCAACTATTTTATCTAGCAAATATCTATCATGAGAGATTATTATAACTGCACCTTCAAATTCTTCTATATAGTCCTCTAATATGGTAAGAGTTTGTATATCTAGGTCATTAGTAGGTTCATCTAACAACAGCACATTGGGAGATTCCATAAGTACTCTTAAAAGTTGGAGCCTTCTTTTTTCTCCTCCAGATAGCTTTCCTATAGGATTCCATTGTAGATCCTTTGGAAACATAAATCTCTCCATCATTTGGCCTGCTGTAATTTTAGACCCATCTGAAGTAGTTACAAATTCCCCACCTTCTTTTATATAGTCTATAGCCCTTTGATTATCATCTAAATGGGCTGTCTCTTGGGAGAAAACTCCTAGTCTTACAGTTTCGCCTATGTCAATATGACCACTATCAGCTGTTAATTTTCCACTAATAATATTTAATAGTGTTGATTTACCTAGTCCATTTGCTCCTAAGATGCCTACTCTATCATCTCTTAATACAGTATAAGAAAAGTCTTGGATTAGTTTTACCCCACTAAAAGTTTTTGATATATTATTTATTTCAATTATTTTTCTTCCAAGTCTAGATGTTCCTACAGAAATATCTATCTTGTCAGTTGATAAATCTAAGCTACTGTCTGCCAATTTATTGAATCTTTGAATCCGAGCTTTTTGTTTTGTTGATCTAGCCTGTGCCCCTTGTTTCATCCAAGCTAATTCCTTTTTATATAGGGCTCTTCTCTTGTTTTCTTCCCCCATTAAAACTTCTTCTCTTTCCATTTTCTTCTCTAAGAAATAACTATAATTCCCATTATAAACATAAAGGTCTCCTTTATCTAATTCCATTATTTGAGTGGCTACTCTATCTAGGAAATATCTATCATGGGTAATCATTATAAGTGCACCTTTTCTTTTAGATAGATAATCTTCTAACCAATCTATGGTTTGATTGTCTAAATGGTTTGTAGGCTCGTCAAGTATTAGTACATCTGATGGATTAATTAGTGCTGAAGCCAGCATAACTCTTTTCTTTTGCCCTCCAGATAGATTATCCATTACTTCATTGAAATTAATTATTCCCAATTGAGTAAGTACAGTTTTAGCTTCACTTTCCAATTCCCAACCATTTATATTATCCATTTCAACAGTAAGCTTTATTATCTCTTCTTTAAGAGTATTAGGATTATTTATAGCACTTTCATATTTTCTTATAACCTTCATGTTTTCTGATGTTCCTTTGAAAACTTGTTCTATTACTTTAGCATTTGGGTCTACTACTATATTTTGTGGCAAATACTCTATATTAATATTATTAGCTTTTATAATCCTTCCAGAATCAGCTTCTTCTATACCAGCTAATAATTTTAATAGTGTGGTCTTTCCCGTACCATTTATTCCTATTAGTCCAATCTTATCCCCTTGATTAACCCCAAAGCTAATATTATCTATAAGCATTCTTTCAGTATATCGTTTTGAAATGTTTTCTATGTTAAGCAAAATCAATATATGCACCTTCTTTTCTAGTTCTCTTTTTATTATAACATAAAAAAGTAAAAGAGTGGAATATCAATGAAAAGGACGGCCAAAGGCCGCCCCTACAAGTTTCACAAATTCTCGTTCTAATTGTCAACTGTCAATTGTCCATTATCAATTGCTTCCATTTCTCTATCCTTCCACTTCCCACGCCTATATACCCAGAAACCATAAACGCATACTATTAAGTTACTAAAGCTCATAGAGAACCATATTCCTGAGGAACCCATATTAGTAAAGTTTTTGAACACTAATATCATAGGAATTCTTACAAACCATAATCTTCCTATTTCCATAATCATTGAGTACTTAGTCTTACCCGAGCCTTGGAAGACTCCCTGAAATACACTAAATAATCCCATTAAGGGCTGGGAAAATGAGATATACCTTAAGTATGCTATTCCTTCAGTTATTACTAGAGGGTCATCTTTAGATTGTATAAAAAAATCAATTATCTGTTGATCAAATAATAATAAAAATACACAGCCTATTACACCTGCAGTAGTAGTTATTTTAACAGCTTTATGAAAGGATGCTACTGCTCTGTCCATTTGTCCGGCACCTATATTTTGACCAATTATTGCAGTTAGAGCTGTACCTATTCCCATTGCCGGCTGCATAATTAGTGATGTTACCCTATTTACCATTCCAAAAGCTGCTACTGTAGCTGTACCATATGAAACCACAAAACCATTTAAAACTATGAATCCTATAGCAGCCCCAGCTTGACCAATTGATGCAGGAAATCCTACTTTAAAAACCTTTTTTAAAATATTTGTATTAAACTTAAAACCCTTAAAATTTGGTTTAAGTTTATTGTCTGTACTATATATCATATAAATACCAACTAGAGCCAGTAATGCTCTAGATATTAATGTGGCCCAAGCAGCTCCTGCTATTCCCATATTAAGTGTAAAAATAAATATAGGGTCTAATATAATATTTAAGATAGCAGCTCCACCACTTAGTATAGTTGGAGTCACAGTATTTCCTTGTGAATTCATTATAGAGTTAATATTAAAAAATAAAAATAAAAAAGGCATATCAAGAAATGTTATCCTAAGATATGTATTTC
>CAZAGS010000061.1:0-9047 GCA_964484955.1 uncultured Tissierellaceae bacterium | reverse complement strand
TCAGGTAAATCTGTAAATGCAATACCTGGTTCTATTCCTTGATCTGGATCTCCTTCAGCTGGGTCATATATCCAACCACATGGATCACATACATATTTATCCACAAACATTCTCCTCTCATAGTTTCATAGTAATACTTTATTATTCTACCCAATTATACCATATTATAAACATTTTGCCACATTTATTTAAAAAATGATTTATTTAGTAAAAGATTAAGAAGTTTAATTGTGGGTAAAATTATTATAATAGTAAGGGTGTGAATAGCTATAATAATAAATGGAAGTGATAATATGGATTTTAACTATTATGGGTCTGTATGTAGTGATTTACATACGGTTAAAGACTTTCTTGACGATTTAATGATAAAATTAAGCGGAATTATAACAAACAAAGAAATTATATTTGATATTAAACTTATTTTAAATGAACTGGTAATTAATGGAGCCATACATGGAAATAGCTGTATAAATAGTAAATGTGTAAGCCTATCCTTAGAATTGGTAAATGATAAAATGACAATTGAAGTGAAAGATGAAGGTCAAGGAATTGATTATGATGTTTCTGGATATGATCCAACAGATTTACTTTACGGTGGAAGAGGACTAGTCTTAGTCAATGGACTATCAGACGAGTTTTATATAGATAAAAATAGAGTTGTTGCAATTAAACATATTTATTAGGGAGGTTAATATGAAAAGATTGGCTCTTGTTTTTCTAATACTAAGCATAATATTAGGAGGTCTTATGCCTATTATTTCACATGCACAAACAGAACTCAATAAAGAACTAGAAACAATAATACTTAGAGTTAAAAAACTATTCAATATTTCAAATGACTATGATAATTTTACTCAAAGACTGGATTCTAATAATGAAGAAAAGAATTTTTATTTAAACTGGTCAGATTCCAAAAATATATTAGCTAATATAAATATAACAACAGATTCAAAAGGGTTTATAATATCATATAATAAATATTATGTTGAAGACGAACCATTTGATAAAACTACCAGCTTAACAAAAGAAGAAGCTGAGCTAATAGCTTTTGAATTTATTAGAAAAATAGCACCAGAAATTGTAAATAATATTGAATTAAAAGTAAATAGGTCACCTTTAAGTTTACATGAAGATGCCTATAACTTTGAATATTATAGAACCGAAAACACTATTCCCTATTATGATAATAACATTATTGTAAGCATTAATAAATTTACTGGTCAAGTAAATTCTTATTATGCTAACTGGGATAAAAATATTCAATTTCCAAACCCCAATAAAGCTATTAGTTTAGAAAATGCCAAGCAAGAATTTCAAAATCAAATAGGATTGCATTTAATATATAAAACCGCCTATGGAATGTACTGGAGGCCAGGTCCAAGAGAAGCTGACTACTTCTTAGCTTATAGTCTAATCAATAATAATAAAGCCATAGATGCATTTACTGGAAAGGCTACAGATATAAATTACTATGGAGTTTTTACTAATGTAAAAACAGAAAATTCTCTCGCTGCTGATAGGGAATTGACTCCATATGAAATTGAGGAAATAGACAAGTTAAAAGATATTAAGGATATAATAGAAATAGAAAAGAAGGCTAGGGAAATATTAGAACTTGCCCAAGAATATAAACTTATAAATAAGAATTTATTTTCATCTTGGAACAATAAAGATGAATTTAACTGGGCTTTAACATTTAGGAAAACTGTTGATGAAAATAATAAATTGGACGCTAATATCAATCTGAATGCAAAGACTGGTGAGTTAATTAGTTATTACATCTACGAAAATCACAATCCATTAGCAAAGCCTAATATAAACAAAGAACAGGCATTACAAATTGCTAAAGAATTTCTAAAGAATAACATAGGTGAAAAGTATAAAGAATTGGAATACCGTCCAGATGAAAGTCAAGAGGCAGACTTAAACTATAATTTTAACTTTATAAGAAAAGTAGATAATATTTATATAGAAGGAGACAATATTAGTATAGGTGTAGATGGGGTCAGTAAAAAAGTAGTGTCTTATTGGATGAATTGGTTAGCAGATAAGATACCTTCTACAGAGAATACTATTAGCTTAGATAAGGCTTATGAAATACTTTATAATAATATTGCTTATGAATTAAGATATGTAAAAGTCTATAATAGAGAAATTGGGGATGACAACAAGGAAGAAATTAAATTAGTCTACCTATTTAAAAATGATAATCCTATAATAATTGATTGTTTTACTGGTAAACTCTTAGATAATAATGGTAAAGAATATACAGCCAACAAAATAGTTGAGTATATAGATATAGATAATTCCTATGCTAAAGATAAGATAAAGACCCTTAGTCAATATGGAATTTCTTTTGATGGTGATCAATTTAGGCCTAAGGATAAAATAAACCATAGTGAGTTCTTATATCTATTGTGGAAATCATTATATAATTCACCAATTGATTACAATGATGCTAATGAAGAAGTGTTAAAACAACTAAAAGCTATGGGAATAGTTAGAAGTGGGGATTTAGATGGGGATTCTTTATTAAGTAAAGAAGAATCAGTAAAATATATTATTAGAGCTATGAACTATGATAAAATAGCTGATCAAAGTCATATATTTAAAGATTTATGGAAAGATAGTTCAGATATTACAAAAGGTTTAAATGGATATCTTAATATAGCCTATGGATTAAATATTATTCAAGGCGATGGGAAGACTAATAATATTAGTCCAAAGTATCTATTAAATAGAGAAGACGGAGCAAATATAATTTATAATTACCTATTTATGAAATAGAGTTAAGGCGGGTCTTAGACTCGCCTTAAAAAATGTATTATATTTTAGAAAAGTATGATAGAATAGATAAGTTAAAGAAAAGGTGACTAATTTTAAATAAGAAGGGATTTGTAAGATGAATAGTATAAGAAATGATGTAAGAAATATTGCAATAATAGCCCACGTAGACCATGGTAAGACTACTTTAGTAGATAGTCTATTAAAGCAATCTGGTATATTCAGGGAAAATCAAGTAGTAGAAGAAAGGGTAATGGATTCTAATGATATAGAAAAGGAAAGAGGAATTACTATATTATCTAAGAATACAGCTGTTAATTACAAGGGTACTAAGATAAATATTATAGATACACCAGGTCATGCTGATTTTGGTGGAGAGGTAGAACGTGTTTTAAAAATGGTTAATGGAGTAGTTCTATTGGTTGATGCCTTTGAAGGTCCTATGCCTCAAACCAAATTTGTATTAAAGAAAGCATTTGACTTAAAGCTTCCTGTAATTGTATGTATCAATAAAGTAGATAGGCCAGAAGCTAGAGTAGAAGATGTAATGGATGAAGTAATAGACTTGTTTATTGAATTAGGAGCAGGAGAAGATCAACTAGATTGTCCATTTGTATTTGCATCAGCTAAAGAAGGAAGAGCCACTTTGGAATTAGGTGGTGATGCTACGGATATGGACGAATTATTTGATACTGTTATCAAACATATCCCAGCTCCAGAAGGAGATATGGAAGCACCCCTTCAAGTATTAATTTCTACTATAGATTATAACGATTATACTGGTAGAATAGGTATAGGTAAAATAGATAGAGGTAGAATTATTGCAGGTCAAGAGGCTCTTATAACAAATATATTAAGACCAGGCCAAGTAGAAAAAGTTAAGATAAATAAGGTCTATGAATTTGAAGGTTTAAATAGAGTAGAAGTAGCACAAGCAACAGTAGGTAGTATTATAGCAATTACTGGTGTTACCAATATTCATATAGGTGATACAATATGCCCTATAGATAGACCAGAACCACTACCATTTGTTAAAATTTCAGAACCAACACTGGCTATGACATTTTCAGTTAATAATAGCCCTTTTGCTGGTAAAGAAGGAAAATATATTACATCTAGACAAATTAGAAGTAGGTTATATAAAGAATTACAAACAGATGTAGGTTTATTGGTAGAAGATACTGACTCTACAGATGCATTTAAAGTATCAGGTAGAGGAGAGCTTCATTTATCCGTTCTTATTGAAAATATGAGAAGGGAAGGTTATGAATTTCAAGTATCAAAACCAGAAGTACTATACAAGGTGGTTGATGGCAAGCAATTAGAGCCTATGGAAAAAGTAACAATCGACGTAGGAAATGAATTTATGGGAATAGTTATAGAAAAACTTGGCCAAAGAAAAGGTGAAATGATTTCTATGAGTGAAGCTACAGGTGGTTATGCCAGAGTTGAATTTATAATACCTGCTAGAGGATTAATAGGATATAGACAAGAATTTATGACTGATACTAAGGGTAATGGAATATTGAACTCAGTATTTCATGAATATGCACCTTTTAAAGGGGAAATACCTAAAAGACAAGATGGTTCTATAACCGTCTTTGAAACAGGAGAGACTACAACTTATGGACTTCATGCTGCACAAGAAAGAGGTACTTTATTTGTTGGTGCAGGTGTACCTGTATATAGTGGTATGGTTGTAGGATCAACACCTAAGGGTTTGGATATAGAAGTTAACGTATGTAGAAAAAAAGCTCAGTCAAACGTAAGAGCATCAGGATCTGATGATGCATTAAAGTTATCACCACCTAATATTATGAGCTTGGAAGAATGCTTAGAGTTCATTGAAGATGATGAGCTAATAGAAGTTACTCCACTAAGTTTTAGAGTTAGAAAGAAAATACTAGACGCCAATAAGAGATATAAGTCTAAAAAATAGAGAATGATGTAAAGGTGATAATATGAAAATGTTTCTTGAGAATTATCTTTGGTTATTGGGAAATCTGGTCTGGATTAATATTGTATTTGGCATAGTTATAGTTTTCTTTGAAAGAAGAAATCCTACATCTACCTGGCTTTGGATAATGGTCTTAGCACTTTTGCCAGGCCTAGGTTTTATTTTCTACTTATTTTTAGGTCAAGATCTATCTAAAAAGAAAATATTCAAGGGTAAGGCCGAAGACGATGGATGTTTCCAAGATATGGCCGCACTACAGAAAAGTAAAATGGCCAAGGATAGGTTTCATTACGATGATCCAAACTTTACAGAGTATGAGGACTTAATAATGATGCATCTTAGAAGTAGTGATGCCTTCTTTTCTCAAGATAACAGTGTAGCTATATATTTTAATGGGGATGAAAAATTTGAGGCTCTTTTAGATAGCCTATATAGTGCTGAACGATATATACACATGGAGTATTATATCTTTAAAGATGATGCTTTAGGTAGGAAGATAATTGATACATTGGTTAAAAAGGCAGAAGAGGGAGTAGAAGTAAAACTTCTGGTTGATGGAATGGGTGGCCGTAAATTAAGTAAAAAAACAAAGAATAGGCTTATAAACGCAGGTGGGAAAGTTGCTGTATTCTTGCCTCCATTTGTTCCCTTATTAAGCATCAGAATTAATTATAGAAACCATCGAAAGATTTGTATTATAGATGGCAGGGAAGCATATTTAGGGGGATTTAATATTGGAAATGAGTATATAGGTTTATCCAAAAAATTTGGTAACTGGAGAGATACCCATATTAAGGTAAAGGGTTCAGCTGTGTCTTCTCTTCAATGGAGATTCTACTTAGATTGGAAATTCGCATCCAAAGAAGAAATTAAGGTTTGTCAATCTTATCTTCACGAACAATCTCCAAATTCCAATGTAGGTATTCAAATAGTGTCTAGTGGGCCAGACTCAAAATGGCCTAATATTAAAGATGGTTATATGAAAATGATTTCTAATGCTAAACACAAGATTTATATTGAAACACCATATTTTATTCCTGATGATAGTATTTTAGAAGCCCTAAGAATAGCCGGATTGTCAGGCTTAGATGTAAGAGTTATGTTACCTAACAAACCAGATCATCCTTTTGTATATTGGGCAAGTCTTAGTTATATTGGAGAATTACTAGATGCAGGAGTTAAGTTTTATCATTATGGTAATGGATTTTTGCATTCAAAAGTAATTATTGTAGATGAATTTATATCCACAGTAGGAACTGCAAATATAGATATAAGAAGTTTTAAATTGAATTTTGAAGTAAATGCATTTATTTATGATGATATGGTTAATTTGAAATTAACAGAAAAATTTATTTCAGATATAGAAAATTGTAAAGAGATTACATTAGAAGATTATAATAAAAGATCTAATATAGTAAAAATTAAGGAATCTATATCTAGATTATTATCACCAGTATTATAAAAAGATAATTTAATATAATAAAAAAACCACCTCTGGTAATAATAACTAAGAGGTGATTTTTATTGAAATCAAAAGCGATTTTTGTTATTTATATTTTTACTGCCTTACTTTTATTAGGATGCAAGACCAATAAGGAAAAAACAAGTTTTAAGCAAAAGGATAAGGCTCCGGATAGTTTAAAAGAACTAAGTAAATCTTTTGATGAGATATTTGAAACTTTGGATAAAATAGAAAAGGTGGATTTAGGTTTAACTCTTGATATTACTGAATCTAAAAATGAAAAAGACAATAAAAGCCAAGACCAATCTAATAATAGCCAAAAGGACACTAATGATAGCCAAAGTGATAGTCCAAGTAAAGATGAAGAGGCCTCTAAAGAAAGCCAAGCTAGTAGAAACGAAGAAGCCAAAACTGAGATGACAAAAGATGAAAAGTTAAAAATTGCTTGGAAAAAGATAGATGACACATTAGACCAAGCCCATAGTAAGTGGAATGATTTTCAAGTAGAAGGTATTAAAAAAGGCATTACTAGAGAAAAAAGTGAAAAGTTTCAAACAAGCTTTAATAAGATGACAAAATCAGTGGAAGACAGAAATATAGTAGATATTTATGATTTCGGAAGTCAATCTTTATTAAGTTTAAAGGCTTTTTATGATTTATACTTAGACGAAATAGGTGGAGATATATCGGAACTTAAATATATAGGATATCAAGCATATCTTAGGGCTATATCAGATGATATACTTGGGGCTTTAATCTTGTTTCAAGATGTAGAGGAAAATGTAAATAGAATTAGATTAAAAATTGGGGAAAAAGAAGAAAAGATTAAAGACTTGGCTAAAGTAAATAACTCTCTTTTAGACATGAGAGAATCATTAGTAGAAGAAAGTAAAAGACTCTTTATGATAAAAAAAGAAATAATTATGAAAAATTTAAAAGAATTAGAGTAAAACCCTTAGATTAATCTAAGGGTTTTGTTTGAACAATTTGGATTATTTTTAAAATTGTTTGAACTGATTTTTCCATTGCTTCAATAGATATATATTCAAATTTACCATGGAAGTTTAAGCCGCCTGTAAATATATTAGGGCAAGGTAACCCCATAAAAGAAAGTCTAGCTCCATCAGTGCCACCTCTAATTGGCTTTATTATTGGTTCTATATCTAATTGCTTCATAGCTTCACTAGCAATATCAATTATATACATATGCTCTTCAATTTTTTCTTTCATATTATAATAGGAATCCACAATTTCTAGATTTATTATATCATTATATTTATAATTTAAAAACTCTACACTTCTAGTCAATAATTGCTTTTTGCTCTCAAATTTCTCCATAGAATGATCTCTTATAATATAATTTATATAAGTTTTCTCCACGCTACCATTAAAGTAGACTAAATGATAAAATCCTTCATAAGCTTCAGTATATTCCGGTCTTTCATTAAGGGGCAACATAGAGTTCAACTCATTGGCTATCAAAATTGAGTTAACCATTTTATCTTTGGCTGTACCTGGATGAACATTTCGACCCTGTATAGTAATTTTAGCTGTAGCAGCATTAAAGTTCTCATACTCTAATTCGCCTACAGGTCCTCCATCCACTGTGTATGCAAAATCAGCAGCAAATTTTTCAACATCAAAGTGATCTGCTCCTCTACCAATCTCTTCATCTGGGGTGAACCCTATTTTTATAGTTCCATGAGGGATATCTGGATTTTGAATTAGATATTCTACTGCAGTGAGTATTTCAGCAATACCTGCTTTATTATCAGCTCCTAAAAGAGTTGTAGCATCTGTAGTAATTAAAGTTAATCCTATATGGTCTAAAAGCTCAGGAAACTCACTTGGAGATAATATAATATTTTTATCTTTATTTAATATGATATCTTTGCCATCGTAATTTTCTATTATCTGTGGATTAACATGGAGTCCACTCATATCAGGGCTAGTATCCATATGAGCAATAAATCCAATAGTGGGAATATCTTTGTCAGTATTAGAAGGTAAAGTAGCCATTATATAGCCATTCTTATCTAAGGATATATCCTTTAGACCTATTTCTTCCATTTCTTTAACTAAACTCTTTGCAAACACCATTTGACTTTCAGTGCTAGGACTAGTAGTAGCGCTTTCATTTGAAGTAGTTTCTTGTTTTACATAATTTAGAAATCTATTTACTAAATTATTCATTAAATCCCTCCTATAAGTTTGAATTAATTATATTATACAATAGAATTAGGATGAATATGTAGAATTTTGTCACAAATAATAATATATAGTCACTATAAATTTATATAATTTAGTGGTATTATTGAAGGAGTGCTAATATATTACCATTAAATTTGGGTAAAATAGTTAATACTAAGCTTATCCTATAATCAGGATAGTATATATAAAGGAGAAGTTAACAAGATATGATGGATGAATATGTGGTTGGTAAATTAAAAGAAAAGATAAATCAAAAGAAGCACAAATTAAACAATCTGGTAACAAGGGGATTAGATAGAGATGAAATAATAGCCTTAAGTCAAGAATTGGATCTATTGATAGTTGAATATTGTAAACTAGACACAAAAACTAGCAGTATTTAAAAACTGCTAGTTTTTATATTCGGTAGAATCTTAAAAAGTATTATTTCAATAAAAATAATACAGCGCCAATTATAATTATTATAATAATACCAAGAATCCAGAAAAAAGTTTTTCTATTAATAACTAGTAGTTTCAAATATATCACTCCTTTTGAGCATTACTACTAACAATCTATTTAATAAAAGACGAAATTATACCAAATTTAATAATTAAGTTTAAATTAATGCATATAAATGGTATATTATAATAG
>CAZAGS010000060.1:0-9060 GCA_964484955.1 uncultured Tissierellaceae bacterium | reverse complement strand
ACGTGATTGGTCTGTGGAAACATGTCCACTGGCTGAATTTCCTTAACCTTATATCCATTCTTAACCAAATACCTTAAATCTCTTTCTTGTGTTATAGGATTGCAAGAAATATATACGACTTTCTCTGGTGAAAGTTTGACTAATGAGGATAAGAATTTTTCATCACTTCCTGCTCTTGGTGGGTCCATTATTACTAGGTCTATTTTTTTATTTTCATCTGCTAGTTTTACCATAAAATCTCCTGCATCATCATTATAGAAATATGCATTCTTTATATTATTGTTTCTGGAATTTTTAATAGCATCCTTAACTGCATCATTATTTAATTCCACTCCTATTACATCTTTAACCTTATGGCTCAGTATTAATCCTATAGTTCCAATTCCACAGTATGCGTCTATAACAGTTTCATCACCTTTTAGTCCTGCCATTTCTATAGCTTTATTATAAAGGACTTCTGTTTGAATAGGGTTTACTTGATAAAATGATTTGGCTGATATCTGAAATCTAACTCCACAAAGAACATCTTCTATATAGCCTCTTCCATATAAAGTTACTTCTTCACTCCCTAACACTGCAGACGTTTTTCTATTATTAACATTTAAGATTATTGTAGATATTTCAGGATGTGCTTTTCTAATTGCTTTAATATAATTGTTTTTACCTGGAAAAACTTTTGTAGATGTAACTAATACAACCATAATCTGATTTGTTGCAAAACCTCTTTTAATAAGTACATGCCTAAGAAAGCCTTGGCCTGTATCTTCGTCATAAGGCCTCATCTTAAATGATCTCATTAGTCCTTTAATAGTCTGTATAATCTCATCTGCTTTACTGTCTTGAATAATACACTTATCTATATCTATAACGTCATGAGTATTCTCCTTATAAAATCCTGATATTACCTTTCTACTTTTATTAAAGGCAAATGTTGAATGAATCTTATTTCTGTAAAAATATGGTTCTTCCATAGTAAGTATCTTATTTACATTTCCATAGGAATTCATAAGATCATTAACTGTAGTTTGCTTGAATTTGTTTTGTGCCTCATTTGTCATATGCTGAAGTTGACAGCCCCCACACTTTCCATAATATGGACAAGGGGGTCTAACTCTGTCCTTAGATGGATTTTCAATTTTTATCAGTTTTACTGAAGTATTATTTCTGTTCTCAAGTATATCTACTACTGCAACTTCATTCTCTAATAGGTTAGAAATATACTCTTGCCTAGCATTTATCTCTACTATTCCTTTTCCCTCTTGGTTTAAGCCAATGCATTTCACTTTTAATCGCTGCATCTTCATTTAATCACCTTTCAATCCTTCTAAATAATCTAATAGTTCAGATTTTTGAACTCTATTTACCCCACTATGCTCAATATCTGGTAATTCATCTATATCCTTACCATATTCTCTTTTAACTACTTCAAGAACTCTAGGTCGGCAAAATTCTCCTTGGCACCAGCCCATAGTAGCTCTAGTTCTTCTTTTTATTGCATCTATAGTCTTTAGTTTTATTCCCCTATGCAAAGCATCTACTATTTCATCTTCAGTTACTTGTTCACACCTACAGACTATTCTCCCTTTAGCTCCTAGTGGAAGGTCTAATTTATCTTTTATTTCAATAAATGGTTTTAAGGGTTTCTTAGTTATAATTGCTTTTCTATATGGATCAAAAGCTGGATTTTCCTTTAAAATTAAGCCAGAATCTTTTAGTATATCAAGAACCATATCAGCTATAGCAGGTGAAGCCGTTAGCCCAGGGGATTGGATTCCTCCTACATTTACAAATCCCTTTACACTAGTTTCTTCAATTACAAAGTCATCTGTAGAACTTCTAGCTCTAATACCAGTAAAACTTCGAATAAACTGTTTAGGATTAATATCGCTATAAAGGGATTTTGCCCTATTATATATATTGGAAATCCTTTCTATATGTGTTGATGTATCTATTTTATCACTGTCATCATTTGAATCCGGTCCTATTAATAGGTTTCCATAATAAGTAGAAGTTATTAGAACTCCTTTTCCAAATTCAGTTGGCAACTGGAAGATAACTGAATTTATATTATCCCCTGTGCCCCTATTGAATAAAAGGTATTCCCCACTTCTTGGTAATATTTCAAATTTATCTACAAGGATCATCTTGGATATTTTATCAGAATATAATCCTGCTGCATTAACTATATAATTAGAATAAAATTCTTCTTTATCTGTTGATACAATAAAGCTAGAATCTACCTTTCTTATTGAAATTACTTCGTTTTCTAATTTTAATTCTACTCCATTTTTAATTGCACTTTCTACCATTGCTATTGCCATTTCGTAAGGTGAGCAAACTCCTGCCCCTTTACAATATAGTGCCCACTTTATATCTTTACTCAAATTAGGCTCTAGCTCTCTAATTTCTTCTTGTCCAATTATGCTTAAATCACTTAGGCCATTCGCTATGCCATTTTGGAGTAGTTGTTCTAAGGGCTCCCTCTTATCTTCTGTAGTAACCACTAATGAACCTGTTTCTCTAAAACCAAAGTTTAATTCATCATTCAATTTCTTAAACTGTGTTCTACCTTTATAACATAACTTACCCTTTAATAAGGAATGATCTTCAGCATAACCTCCGTGAACTATTGCACTATTAGCTTTTGTGGACCCCATGGATACATCAGCTTCTTTTTCTAATAATAATACCTTTATATTATATTTAGAAAGTTCTCTAGCTATACTAGTCCCTACGATTCCAGCACCAATTATAATTACATCATATTTATTATTGTGATTCATAATACCATTCCCCTTTTACTTTCATTCTTATGTAAATTTATCAGTGGAGATAGTATTAGCTATCTCCACTATTTTATTAGCTATTTGATTTTAGAAACTCTCTTAAGGCCTCAACAGATTCCTTAGTGGTTGCCCATGAAGTTACAAAACGAACTGCCGAGTTGTCATTATCTATCTTTTCAATAAACTCATATATAAACTTTTGAGATAGTTTTTCCAATAATAAATCAGGAAATATTGGAAATACCTGGTTTGTACATGGTTTAGCATAAAATTCATAGTCAAATTCATCTATAATTTCAGCCAATCTTTCAGCCATTTCATTTGCATGACTTGCTAATTCAAAGTATAGATTATCTTGGAATAATGCCTCAAATTGAATTCCAACAACAAATCCCTTTGCCATCATTGCTCCTCTTTGTTTTATTAAGAAGCGCATATCCTCTTTTAACTCCTCTTTAAGAATGATTAATGCTTCCCCAAGTAAAGCCCCATTTTTTGTTCCACCTATATAAAATACATCAACCAAGTCAGCTATATCTTTAATATCTAAATCATTGGTTTTACATGTTAATGCAGATCCTAGTCTTGCACCATCTAAAAATAGTATTAAACCGTATTCTTTACACGTCTTACTAATAGAAGTTAATTCAGCCTTTGAATATATAGTTCCAAGCTCTGTTGAGTTTGATATATATACCATTTTAGGTTGTACCATATGTTCATCCGTATGAAAATTTATTACATTAATTATATCCTCTGAGCTTAGTTTGCCCTCTCTATTTGGAACAGTTACAACTTTATGACCTGTAGCTTCTATTGCACCAGTTTCATGAAGAACTATATGCCCTGTATCTACAGAAATTACACATTGATGGGGACGTAAAAAAGAAGATATACCTATTAAATTTGTCTGAGTTCCCATTGGAATAAAATGTATGTCTGCCTGATTCTTACCGATCAATTCTTTTATAAATATTTTGGCCCTATCACTATGAACATCTTCACCATAGCCAATATTTGCTTGAAAATTATATTTACTTAACATTTCTAAAATTCTAGGATGTGCTACTTCGCTATAATCATTTCTAAATGAATACATATAAAAACCTCCCATAAATAGTTTATTATATATATAATACACTATTTATGGGAGCTAAGTAAATCATTTACTATATTCTATTTATTCTTTAAAACTGCTTGAGCTGCTGCTAGTTTTGCTATAGGCACTCTATATGGTGAGCATGATACATAATCAAGTCCTATTTCATAACAGAATTCAACTGAGCTTGGTTCCCCACCATGTTCTCCACAAATCCCCAAGTGGATATCTGGTCTAGTCTTTTTTCCTAATTCTATGGCAATTTTCATTAATTTTCCCACACCATCTCTATCAAGTATTTCAAAAGGACTAGTTTTAAAAATATCCTTATTTTCATAATCATTTAAGAATTTACCAGAGTCGTCTCTTGAAAATCCGAAAGTCATTTGAGAAAGGTCATTGGTACCAAAGCTAAAGAATTCAGCTTCTCTTGCAATTTCATCAGCAGTGATTGCTGCTCTTGGAACTTCAAGCATTGTTCCTATTATAAATTTTACAGTATTATCTCTTTCTTCAAATACCATTGCAATTTCTTCTAAGATTTGATTTTTAACATATTTAATTTCTTCTACATGGCCTACTAATGGAATCATTATCTCAGGGCATATACCTTCATAACCCTTTTCTTTAATATCTATAGCAGCTTCTATGATAGCCCTTGTTTGCATTCTATATATTTCAGGGAAGGTAACTGCTAACCTACATCCTCTATGTCCAAGCATAGGGTTAATTTCTGATAGTTCTTCAATTCTATCTTTCAATTCATCCACACTAATATCCATTGATTTAGATAACCCTATAATATCTTCTTTTTTGGTTGGTAAAAACTCATGTAGTGGTGGGTCTAATAACCTTACTGTAACAGGTCTTTCTCCCATAACCTCATATATTTCATAAAAGTCTTTTCTTTGAACTGGCAATAATTCATCTAATGCTGATATTCTATCTGATAGAGTATTAGAGAGAATCATCTTTCTCATTGAAAATATTCTAGATTCTTCAAAAAACATATGCTCTGTTCTACAAAGACCTATTCCTTCAGCGCCAAATTCTAAGGCTTGTGCAGCATCAATTGGAGAGTCTGCATTGGTTCTAACTTCCATTGTTCTTATTTCATCTACCCAAGACATAAATTGGTCAAACTTACCGCCTAGACTTGGTCTTACTTTGTTAATTTCACCCAGATATACTATACCTGTACTGCCATCTAATGATATATAATCTCCCTCAGTTAGTGTCAAATTATTTGTTTTGACAGTTTTATTAACTTCACTAACCTTAACATCACTACAACCAGCTATACAACATTTACCCATACCTCTTGCAACAACTGCAGCATGAGAAGTCATTCCTCCACGAGATGTAAGTATTCCTTCTGCCCCAATCATACCTTCTATATCTTCTGGAGAAGTTTCTTGTCTAACTAATATGCTCTTTTCTCCTCTTTCTTTAGCAGCAACTACATCAGCAGCATTAAAATATATCTTCCCTGAAGCAGCCCCTGGGGAAGCTGCAAGGCCTCTTGCAATAATTTCAGCATTATTTAGGGATTTTTCATCAAAGTTTGGATGGAGCAATTGATTAATTTGATTTGGTTCCACTCTCATTATTGCTTCTTCTTTACTAATAATTCCATCATTAACTAAATCTACAGCTATATTAATTGCAGCCTGTGCAGTTCTTTTTCCATTTCTAGTTTGAAGCATATAAAGTTTTCCATTTTCAATAGTAAACTCTATATCTTGAATATCTTTATAAGCCTTTTCAAGTATGTGAGTTATTTTTACAAATTCTTCATATACTTCTGGCATTATAGATTTTAATTCTCCTATTTCATTAGGTGTTCTAATACCTGCTACTACATCTTCACCCTGGGCATTTATTAAGTATTCTCCAAATAATATATTCTCTCCTGTAGATGGGTTTCTTGTAAATGCAACACCTGTACCAGATGTTTCTCCCATATTTCCAAATACCATAGATTGAATATTTACTGCTGTTCCCAAGGAATCAGGAATATTGTTAAGTTTTCTATAGATTTTTGCTCTTGGATTGTTCCATGATTGAAAAACTGCCTTAATGGATAACTCTAACTGTTTTATTGGCTCCTGAGGAAAATCTTCTTTTAATTCTTCCTTATATACTGCTTTATATTCTTTTACTAATGCTTTTAAATCCTCTGCATCTAATTCAGTATCTAATTCTACACCTTTTTCTTGTTTCATGGATTCTAATAAGTTATCAAATCTAACTTTAGGAATTTCCATTGCCACATCTGAAAACATTTGTATGAATCTTCTATAACTATCATAAGCAAATCTTTCATTTCCAGTTGATTTAGCCAAGCCCTTTACAGATATATCATTTAAACCTAAGTTAAGTATTGTATCCATCATTCCAGGCATAGATATTACTGATCCTGACCTAACTGATACTAAAAGAGGATTGTTTTCATCTGAAAAACTCTTTCCTAATTTCTCTTCTAATTGTTTTAAGTGTATATGCATTTCTTTAATTAATCCGTCCCAAAGAGTTTTATCTTCTTCATAAAAACGGGTACATGCAGCTGTGGTAATAGTAAAGCCTTGTGGTACTGGTAAGCCCATATTAGTCATCTCTGAAAGATTGGCACCTTTACCGCCTAGTAATTCTTTCATATCTCTACTGCCTTCTTCAAAACTATAAATATATTTATCCATAAAGCAATCTCCTTTCTAAATATCTTCTATTAGTTTAATCTAATTCCATTCTTTTTCATAAGTGATAATATAATCCCCGAGGTTTCTTCAATAGCTTTATTAGCTACATTTATAACTGGACACCCTATACGTTTCATAATTTTTTCTGAATAATCAAGTTCATCTAGTATTCTGCCCAGACTTGCATAATTTGAACCACTAGGCAGCCCTAATGCTAGTAATCTTTCTTCCCGTATTTCATTTAATTTTTCTGGACTATTTGTCAACCCAATGATTCTCTTTGCAGGAATCTCAAATAGTTGTTTTGGTGGTTCTGATTCAATTACTAAGGGTATATTTGCTACTTTTATGTTCATATTAGCTAAGTACATAGATAATGGAGTCTTTGATGTTCTTGAAATACCTACCAAAACCAAATCTGCCTTTGATAATCCTCTAGGATCTTTACCATCATCATATTTAACAGCAAACTCAATAGCTGCCACTCTAGAAAAATAGCTTTCATCTAGTTTTCTTATTACTCCTGCCTCATAGGAAGGTTCTTCACCTAACATTTCACTTAGACCCGACAGAATTGGTGTCATTATATCAATAGCTAGTATCTTCTTATGTCTTACATAATCTTTTATATATTGGATTAATATTTTATCCATTATGGTATATATAATAACTGGATTTTTCACTGCGGAAACTTCATGTAGTATCTCTTTTAATTTATCAAGTTCATTAATATAAGGGTATCTAATAATTTCATAATGTTGTGTCTTAAATTGTGAAATGGCAGCCTTTGCAACTATTGCGCCTGTTTCTCCCAATGAGTCTGATATGATAAATACTTTTAACTCTTCCAAAGCATCTCCTCCAATTATATAGTGTAACACCATAAGGTATATAGTATGACACATTTAATTATAAGTCAATATATTTTATAAATAATATATTGCTTATAGTCTATTAATACCCCTAACTTTCAGACTTTATCATAATCAAGAATCTATTTACTACTAGTGTTATTAAAAGTATTATGTGTTAAAATATATATATATTAAACGAAAGAGGTCTATTAAAATGAAAAGTAATAAAATAGATGTAAATATGCAGCCTAAAGTTTATAAAAGTGAGAATGATAATATCAAAGGAAATATATTCTACTTTCACGGTGGGGGGTTAATCTTTGGAACAAAATATGACCTTCCAAAGTATCATATAGAAAGGATAACAGAATCTGGGTATAATATCTTTGCTTTTAACTATCCATTAGCTCCTGAGTCTAAATTTGAAATTATATTAGACCAAGTCATAACTTGTATAAATTCATATGCAGAAACATTAAAAGGCCCATACTTCTTATGGGGACGATCAGCAGGTGCCTATCTGTGTTTACTAGCTTTTGCTAAAGGTTTAAATATAATGCCTCAAGCTCTTATTTCTTATTATGGATATGGATTTTTAACCACAGATTGGTATAATACTCCAAGCAATCATTATTTAAATTATAGAACCCTAAAGTTTAAGGATGTTGAATATCTGATTGAAGATAATATATTAGTACAGTCTCCTGTAAACCCAAGATTTTTATTATATTTATACTTTCGGCAAACCGGTAAATGGTTAGAGTTTATAGGTGGTAAAAATGAAGAGGAGTTTTTAGAAAAATATAGCCTTAGAAACATTAATTTTTCTAATTTCCCTCCAGTATTCTTAGCCCACAATACTAAGGATAATGATGTTCCCTATAAGGAAAGTATTGAATTAGAAAACAGATTAAATGGGGTCAAGTTATTTACCTGTACTACTGAAGATCATGATTTTGACAGAAATACGGATAGTCAGCTAACTAAAAATTTAATCCATGAAACCATAGAGTTTTTAAATAAATATATCTAATAATATCCTGAGCATAGTTTCTATTCCTTGCTCAGGATAGGTTTTTTGTTCTAAGAATTTTCAGAACTCTTTTATAAACCATTTAAAACATGATATTAAGACTCAGAAAAGGTATATTTTTTCTATATATAACCGATATAGTATAATAGGGATAAAGTTATAATTGTAAATAATATTTGAAGGAGGATTTGTATTGAATCATTCTAATAAAAATATAAGCTCTAATAATAAATCCGTACTAGAACCAGTAGATTCAATAATAGAAGTCTACATATCAAATAACAAATTAGAAGCAAGTGTAAATATTAAACCACCACAAAATGGAGGAATAGGACCTAATATCCTATCGCTTAAAGAAGCCCTTGCCAGTAATAATATTATACATGGAATTAATATGAGGGAGCTACTGGATATTTCTAAAGAGCCAAGATATAATATGAATATTTTAGTAGCACGAGGTACTTTCCCCATCAATGGTGTAGATGGAAGCTTTCAAATTCATTTTGATACAATGAAGGATTCTAAACCAAAAGAAAAAGAGGATGGTAGTGTTGATTATTATAATCTTGAAAATGTAGAAAATGTTAAA
>CAZAGS010000059.1:0-9248 GCA_964484955.1 uncultured Tissierellaceae bacterium | reverse complement strand
AACTTAATTGTTTCAAATAGTTATAGCTATTTAGATACCAATCAAAAGCCCTATCACCGTCTATATAACTTATGTTTTCTCTTTGTCTACCTGAGAAAGCTGAATATGACATATTGGCTGAACCAATAATTACTCTTTTTCTACCCTCGTGTGATTCTAATAAATATATCTTTTCATGTGATAATTTTTGTCTAGCAACATACATCTTTAATTTATCTTCATCAATTTTTGAAATTAGATCAATCTTAGTTTTATTTGATATTTCTTTTAACCTTTCAATAGTTTTCTGTTGGTATGCCATAATCTCTTGCATATTATATGACATAACACCTTCAAATCCAAAAATCACTTCTGAATACTCAAATAGTTTTAAAAGCTCACAAATAAATCCCATACCTGACGAGTAGGTAATAGCATAAAGTTTATCGTATCCTTTAAACAATTCTTGCCAGGTTAAGACTTCTGCACCAATAAACTCCATTTGTACTACATCAAGTTTTGAATTATCTTCTATCTTTTCATTTAAGAAATTCATTTCTTGTCTTTCATTCATAATCAGATACACCACCTTAATTATTAAGATTATAACTCCTAAATATTGCTAGTATTATATATTTCGACATAAGTTATAAATATCCTTCTAATTTCCTAATAAAATTTATTCAATTTAAAAATGGTACAATTAAAGCTCTGGTTCTGTTTATTTGTTGTATATTTTTGATAATTTCAAACTAATACTATTCTCTCTTAACCCACATGTATAAATATAATTAAAATATCCTTCACCATAAGTCAATCTTTATTCTAAAGATTATATCATTATATACATTTTACTTTCTTAAATAAATTAAAAAGCCCTAAACTTAAGTTTAGGGCCTTTTAATAATAGTTTTATTACATTTTATAATAATAAAAAAGCTATTGGTGTACATAGAATTAATGTTAATGCAGCTCTTTGAAACCATATCACAACTATATCTTTTATGGAAAGAGGTATATCTGTTGATAATATGCACGGAATCGAAGCTGAAAAGAATAATACTGATGTAACACTCATAACAGCAACTATGAATTTTGTTACTAATGGAGCGTCAACTACTAATAGTGCTGGGAGAAACATCTCTGCTACGCCAAGTCCCGTAGCCTTTGCTGCTAGCATTGCCTCAGGAATTCTAAGCATATAGGTAATTGGGTAGAATAAATATGCTACATAATCAAATATTGGAGTAAATGTTGCTAACATAATACCAAATAATCCAACTGACAATATACTAGACATAACTGCAGTTGCCATTTTTAAACCTTCCCCTGCAAATGCATCCTTAATATTGGTTAATAAGGGCTTTGCATTTGCAGCTGTTGTAATACCCTCATTTACTGAGTCTTTTATTAAATTACCTTTTGCTTTAGTCTTTATTGTGCACTCACCGGTAACATACACTTCTCTCATTTTAGATATTGGATAAATTCTAGCTGTAATGGCTGTAACCACAAATGTAAGTACTAGCGTAGTAAAAAAATATAGATTCCAATATTCCATAAGATCTAAAGTTTTTGCTATTACTACTAAGAATGCAACAGAAACAGTTGAGAAACCAGTTGCAATTATAGCTGCTTCTTTTTCATTGTAAATTCCTTTGTTATATAAATCATTTGTTACTAGAAGTGCTAAACTATAACCACCTGTAAAAGATACAACAGCATCTATTGCAGATGTACCTGGTGTTTTCCATATTGGTTTCATAACTGGTTCCATGAAAACACTAGCAAATTCCAATAATCCATAGTTGGTTATAAAGGATAAACTTATTAAAGCAACAGGAATTATAAGTCCAATTGGCACAACGATTGAATTAAATAAAAACGGTATCATATCTCCTTCTAACAGCCTTGCTGGTCCTACATTGAATACTGCCATAATCCCAACAAAAACTCCCAAAAACTTAAAAATTGAAAACACTAAATCTACTTTTGATTTTCTCCAAGCCCCTGTTATAATTGGGCTAAGACCACCCCAAACCACAATAGCAAGTGTATAATAGGGTAACGCAGATCCTAGTAATGTTCTTAAAAGACTAATTCCGTGATCCATAGGAATTGCAGATTTTTCATTTATAGTTATAGGTATAAAATAAAGAAATATACCTATAAATGAAAATACAACAAATCTAAAAATTCCTTTGTTTCTATTTAAAATATTATTACTATTAGTCATATAAAATCCTCCTAATTTATATTATTTTAATTTTATTATTTGCTTAAATACTCAATGGCCAAAGCTGACATAAGGTTTAATGTTACTTTGAAAACCTTTTCATCTATATTAAATCTTGGATTATGTTGTGGAGCAAAATTTCCTGCACCTATTGAAACGTAGCATGCAGGTATCTTATCAGAAAAGAAACCAAAGTCCTCACCTGCAAGTATTGGCTTATCATCACAATATACAAACTCATTGTCATGCTTAAGTAAATCATCCAAAGCTAATTCACCTTTTATCACCTGAAATGATTTATTAGCTACATCTTTAAAGATATCCGTTGTTACTTTCTCATTTATAACTGCTGGGTATCCCTCAGTTAATATAAATTCACATTGCCCACCCATTGACTGCGCAACAGAACTTGATATCTGTTCTATTTTTTTTATAATAAGATTCCTTGTCTCTTTAGAAGTAGCTCTTACCATTCCTTCTATCTCCACATGATCAGGCACAATATTTACCGCTGCACCTCCACTAATTTTACCTAAGGAAAATGTTGCCACATCGAATGGATTTATAGATCTTGATAATATTGATTGCAAAGTAGTTATAATATGCCCTGCAATTAATATTGCATCAATTCCCTCATGTGGTTTTGCAGTATGAGATTGTTTACCACTAATTCTTAATTTAAAAAAGTCAGTAAAAGCGGTCTGACTTCCATATCCATAGGTTATATGTCCTACTGGCAATGGAACTACATGTAAGCCAAATATGGCATCAATATTCTCTTCATCTAGGGAACCAGATTCAAGCATTTCTCTTGCTCCAGCATTGACCTCTTCTGAAGGTTGAAATATAAATTTTACTTGTCCTTTTATCTCATCCCGTAATTCATTTAATATCATTGCTACTCCAAGAAGATTAGCTATATGACCATCATGCCCACAAGCATGCATTATGCCGTCATTGATTGATTTGAATGGTAAATCATTTTCTTCTTGAATAGGTAAGGCATCCAATTCTGCTCTTAGTGCTACAGTTTTACCATCTTCTTTTCCTTTTAGTATACCTATTACTCCAGTTACTCCTACTCCTGTTTCCACTTCTAACCCAAGTTCATTAAGTTTATCTGCCACCAACTTTGAAGTTCTAAATTCTTGGAACCCTAATTCTGGATGCATATGAATATCTCTTCTAATCTTAATAACTTCCCCTTCATATTTTCTCGCAAGGTTTTTAATCTTTTCATAAATATATATATCTTTCACAATATCCCTCCTCTTATAAATGAAATTAAAGTTCTTATATAATTCATTGTCATTATAAATCCTTATACCTAGTATAATGTCAATAGTTTAATTAATTAAACTATTGATTAATAATTAACATAGCTTTTGAAACTTTGAACATTAGTAAATCAGCGTAAAAAAAAGATCTGTTAGAATAGATCCTTTTTTGAATAAATACATTGTTATAATGAAACCTTATTATGGCGCATTGTATTATACTTGCTATAAGGTTTTCATATTTTGCTTACTGGAATTTGAATTTCAGTAAAATACTCCTTTTGATTGCTGGTAAACTTTACATCAAGAGCAGCAATTTCAAAGCCATCTCCTATTATTACATATTCATTATCATCAAGATATTTGGTAATAAGTTCATATGTTTTGTATATTTGATTATATGGTCCCTTATGATAAATACAGGCAAAGGTTCCCGATGAAATAACATCAACTATATTCTCATAAATTGCATCATTTTGTAACATAAAAATAGAGTTATATAAATCAAACTTTTTGTTCCTTAAGTTTCCTTTTGCTATTTTAATTCCGCAGTTTTCCGCTACTAATCCTGGATATTCCTTCTTCATAATAAAAATATTTCTAATCAACATCTCCAGACATTCATGCATATCATCAATATTAAATACTAAATCCATTGAATAAATATATCTTTCGGGAAGTTCTTTTAAAGTTACATTGTCCAAATCTTCATGAAATAAACTATTTTTAATTTCACCGATCTTAAATTCTAGTTGGTCAGCCATTACTTTTAAGTTATATATTTCTTCACCTATGGTATTCTTACGTTCTTCCAATATATTTAGTAAATACTTAGCATCTTTTGTGGATAAGTGTTGATTTATCTTCTTTAAGGGTACTCCAATATTTTTTAAATATATAATAGTCCTTAAATCCTGGAATTGTTCGTAAGTATAATACCTATAACCATTTTCTTCATCTATTAATTTTGGCTTAAATAGATCTATCTTGTCATAATAACGCAAGGTTTGCGTTGAAAAATTAAACAAATTGGATAATTCTCCGATTGAATACCTATCTTTCATTGCCTCACCTCCCATAAACTAAAAGCTTACAATCAAAATTATTACTTACATTAACAGCCATTCTCCATGGTCTACTACATCCTTTATCTTATGTTGATAGTTTTCTAGTTTTTCTATCTTATAAAAGTACCTTTCGGATATAATTTGTAAACTTCACGGTCACCTAACTTATTAAATTAATGAATATTTTTATATCTATTGACCTTGAAGTGTTTATCTAAACATCATTATATCATTTATTTAAATAATTTTCTGAGTACTTTAAAAATATCAAAGCTTGTCTTATTATAAACCTTGTTATATACATATTTCTTAGGGTTCCTTACCCATCCATATCCCCTAGGCATCTTTATTCCTGCTCTATGTACTACTTGTCTTTTAATACTTGTTCTAGCTTTTATTCTTTTGTTTAGACTTGGCTTTCTTATTCCGAATTTCAATTGAATATCCTCCTTATATACTTTATTTGTTATATTATTACATTCAACTTCCCAAGATGGCTTTAGATGATGATATTAAAAACCTTCCTCCCTTTCAATTGATATCTGTATATCAAAGATTTTGTAAAGTTGCATATATACCAGCAATTATCAAAAGTTGCCTTTATATATGCAACTTTATGTTTTTTAGTTAAACTAGACTCTAAGCTAAAATTTGAGGTGTAGCGGTGAATAATCTGCTGAGAAATATAATTTATATTTTTCAACATCATAGTCATATTCTTTTAACATCTTAACTATTAACTCACTATAACCATTGGCAGACATTGAGGTAGTTATATATATTTTGTTCATTATCTTTATTGGCAGGATCATATTTGAGCTGTCTGTAGAAAAATAGTCTCTAAGTTCACCATTCATTCTTGTAAGTTTCTCAAAATTCATAAATTTCTTCTCATCAATTTTTAATAGCTCTTCACATGTTTTAATAAATACATCCTTCCAAGTACCTGCTTTAATTATTTCACAAGTTCCATATTTAAATCCATAGGGTCTTATATGTGTTAAGTCTTCAAATAAACTGTGCTCTATAGTGTTGTCTACTTTATAGTTTTCATAATTGGGATTTAGCTTTTCTTCTTCTCCAATAGATTCACGCCTTACTTTACCCATAGTTAACTGTCCATAATTTATATCTAATTCATTTTTTATCTCTTCAATAATGTGTGTAATTTCTATTAATTCTTCAACAAATATATCTTTATCTTCTTCTAGACTATATTTGCCAATAATTGCTTCCACCTGATCTTGGACTTGGCCAATTAGTTTTGACATATATACTGCATTTTCTGGATATTCTCTTTTTATTGAATTTAGTAGTTTTTTAATAAGAATCACCTCAGATTAAGAATTTTTCTAACTGCTTATTTATATATTCGACATCTTTACCGAATATCCTTCTTTTTTAGTTCATTATTATAATTGATTTTGTCATATTATAGTCCCTTCCCTTTTGCCAGGTTATATAATTACTTTTAACCATTATTTGTATGTTATATATGTTATGATATATTCAAATACTATTTTGTATTGAGTAAAGGAAAGGTGGTTTATTATGTTAGATTTATTAATGAGTAGAAGGTCTATTAGGAAATTCAAGGGTCGGGAAATTGAGAAGGAGAAGATTGATATTATATTAAAGGGAGCATTGACAGCTCCATCAGGAAGAAATATTAAACCATGGGAACTAATTGTGGTTACTGATAAAGAGGTATTAGCTAATCTTGGGAATTCTAGAGGAAAGATTTCAGGACATTTAGCTGGGGCTGCTTTAGGAATAGTTGTAATAGCAGATCCATCTGCTACCGATATATGGATTGAAGATGCATCTATTCTTGCTACTGTGATACAATTGATTGTCCAATCTTTAGGACTTGGTTCTTGTTGGATTCAGGCTAGAGAGAGAATGAATCAGAATCAAGTAAGTGTAGAAACTTATGTAAAAGAAGTATTAAATATTCCTGAAAAATACAGAGTAGAATCCATGATAGCTATAGGTTATCCAGATGAAGAGAAAGTACCTCATCAGGAAGATAATTTAGCATTTGATAAGATTCATTATAACAAGTTTTAGAACTATTAAATCATCAGAGCCAAGATAATCAACTTTTAGTTTTAAATGATAATACTTATTGGTTGACATGGGATCATTCTAGTTGTAGTTGGCTTTGATGTAATCCTTAATTAGAAATTTTTCTTCACTATAATTTATCGCCATTATTGTTCTCAGCCACCCTGAACTTTTCATTTTTTTGTCCTCCTTTTGCTTTTAAATGTTTACAATAAAAAATCTTCTTACCAAAAGATAAGAAAATTAATTATTATTTAATATATTTAAACCCATGATGAATATTAATCAAATCCCTTAAGATTGATGCTGCAGCAGGTACTAACCTAATTGTATATGGTTATTTAAAGCGATTTCATAAAGCTTTCTATAAGATAATAATATAGGGGATTTGTTTGCAGTGACGACATTAAATCCATTTTTCAGTGATGTAGTAATATAGCTTAATCCAGGTTCCCCTGTGTCTATATTTGTAGGTGTCATTTCAATTACAAAATCAACATCTTTGTTTTCAATAATATTATGAAAGAAAATATCCTTTGAACCACCTTCTGGATACCTTGTTATATCCTTATTATTAGAAGAAAAGTCCACAAACCTTTCTAAATCTATTCCTTCCCTATCATATACTCCACCTTTACTACCAATTACATATTTTATAATTGGATTGATTCCTTCATTAAGCAATTCATCTTTTTTATCCTTTATCAATTTGACTAATGCTCTTCCAACACCACCATAACCAATAATAGCAATCCTCATATGCTACCTCCTATTAAACATTAATTAATTATTTAGATATGTTTACTTGAAATTCTATTAAGTTCTCAGATGGGTCTTTTACAAATATCTTATCTTCTTTACGAATAGCTGGGAAACCCAAAGTGGCTAATTTTTCAATTACCTTAGCTCTGGACTCTTCATCTGGGAATATTAGACTGTAGTATTTCATACCTACAGAATTGTCAGGCAGGGCTTTAGCTCCTTTTCCATTCCAAATGTTAAAGGCAATATGGTGATGATAGCCTCCTGTCGAAGTGAATACTGCTGTATTTTGCATCTCTTGTATCAAATCAAATCCTAGTCCATCGATATAAAATATCTTGGATTCATTTAAATCTGCTACATGTAAATGGATATGGCCCATGATAGTCTGTGAGGGTATACCTTCCCACTCCAAATCTCCTGCTTCAGCTATAATTCCCTCATAATCTATAGGGTTATTGACCATTTCCACACTGTCATTATGCCAATTCCATGTGGCTAAGTCAGTATCCACATATACTTCTATGCCATTATCATCTGGATCTTGTAAATAAACAGCCTCACTAACTCCATGATTAGATCCACCAATAATTGAATATTTTCTATTGAAAATGTTCTTTAAAAATAAGCCTAGTGAAGCTCTAGTTGGTAATAATATTGCATAATGATATAATCCAGTTCTCCTTGGTAACTTTGATATGACATCAATAGGTTGCTCTATAGTAATCAATGGAGTCACACCATCAGCAGATAGTACTGATAATCTCTCCTCACTTTTTAACACCTTCAATCCCATTATATCTTGATAAAATTCTAATGCTCTTTCTATATCTTGAACTTTTAGATGTATTTGTGTCACAAATATATTTGGTGCACTGTGAAATTTTGACATACTGATACCACCTTTATCATTCTCTTCTTAATATTATACCCATATCTAACTATATTAAATATATGTAATACTTTAATAAATGATCAAAGGGGTCTGACCCCTTTGATCAAACCCTATTATTTCCAGTAGTTTATTTATGATGTATGGATCTATTTTATGTATTTATTTATATCAAAAGACTTATAATAATTGGCAAAATCATCAGGCATTAAGGGTTTACTAAAATAATAACCTTGAATTTCATCGCATCCCAATTCTTTCAAAACATTTAATTGTTCTTTTGTCTCAACTCCTTCTGCAACAACAAGCATTCCCATTTCATGCACAAGTTCAATAGTATATTTAATTAAAGACTTAGTATGCTTTTCATGGATTCGATCTATAAAATATTTATCAATTTTTATAATATCAGCTTGCATTCCTACCAAGTCTCTAAGTGTATTATGCCCCGTACCAAAATCGTCTATAGAAATACTATAACCTATGGTTTTTAAATACGATAAAATACCATTTAATTTGTTTCCATCATTAGATAATACTCTTTCTGTTATTTCAATTCCTAAATTAGATCTGTCAATATTATTCTCATCAACAAATTCTTCTAACCATCTAATAAGAGAGTTATCTGTAAGTTCATCACCAGTAATATTAATCGAAGATTTAATTTGTATATTCTCCTCTTTCCAATTGGCCAACTGATTAAAATGTTTTTTAATTATCTCCTTTGTAATCTTTTGAATTAAGCCTGTTTCTTCGGCTATTTTTATAAATATGCCTGGCCCAACGGTCTTTCTGTCACCTCTATCCCATCTGGCTAGTACTTCAACACTAGAAATTGAATTATCATTGAGGTTTATAATAGGCTGATAAACTACAAAAAACTCATTATTATTTATTGCATTTAATAGTGAACTTGCAACCTCATGAAAAAACCTCATTTCATCCTCAAAATTAGAATCATAAATATG
>CAZAGS010000058.1:0-9462 GCA_964484955.1 uncultured Tissierellaceae bacterium | reverse complement strand
AAGTGGCTATTAGCAATTAGGGTGGTACCGCGGAAGTTAACCTTTCGTCCTTTTATATAAGGATGAGGGGTTTTTGTTTTTTTGAAAATAGGAGGGATACTATGAAATTAACAGTACAAGAGATTTATCAGGACAGTGAAAAGTATTTAAATGGTGAAATTGTATTAGAAGGATGGATAAGAACTTTAAGAGCTTCAAAGAATTTTGGATTTATAGAAATCAATGATGGGACATTTTTTAAAAATCTTCAAATTGTATTTGGTGAGGACTTAGAATATTTTAAAGACATATCAAAATTACCAATTAGTTCATCTATTAAAGTTACAGGAATATTAGTTCCAACACCTGAAGCAAAACAACCATTTGAAGTAAAGGCAACAGAAATATTAATAGAAGGATATTCTAATACAGATTATCCACTACAAAAAAAGAGACATTCAGTAGAATATTTAAGAACTATTGCACACTTAAGACCAAGAAGCAATCTTTTTAATGCAGTATTTAGAGTTAGGTCTATTGCATCATTTGCACTTCATCAGTTCTTCAATGAAAGGAGATTTGTATATGTCCATACACCTATAATAACATCCAGTGATGCTGAAGGTGCAGGGGAAATGTTTAGACTATCTACATTAGACTTAAAAAACTTACCTCTGACAGAAGAAAATGAAATTGACTTCTCAAAGGACTTTTTTGGTAAAGAAACCAATTTAACTGTAAGTGGTCAATTAGAGGCAGAGGCTTATGCAATGGCTTTTAAAAATGTATATACATTTGGACCTACTTTTAGAGCAGAAAATTCAAACACTGCTAGGCATGCAGCTGAATTTTGGATGTTAGAGCCGGAAATAGCTTTTGCAGATTTAAATGACAATATGAATTTAGCAGAGGATATGATGAAGTATATGATCTCCTATGTGATGGAAAATGCAAAAGAGGAAATGGAATTCTTTAATAATTTTGTAGATAAGACTTTAATTGATAGACTAGAAAATGTAGTTAATTCTGAATTTGGTAGAATAACCTATACAGAAGCTGTAGATATATTAAAAGAAAGTGGTGAAGAATTTCAATATCCTGTAGAATGGGGAATTGACCTTCAAACAGAGCATGAAAGATACTTATCAGAAAAAGTCTTTAAGAAACCAGTATTCGTAACAGATTATCCTAAAGAGATAAAAGCTTTCTATATGAGAATGAACGAAGATAATAAAACAGTAGCAGCTATGGACCTTTTAGTTCCAGGAGTTGGAGAAATAATAGGCGGAAGCCAAAGGGAAGAAAGATTAGAAATATTAGAACAAAAAATTCTTGACAATGGTATGGACCCTGAAGAATACTGGTGGTATTTAGAGCTTAGAAAATATGGTGGTACAAAACATGCTGGCTATGGACTAGGTTTTGAAAGAGCAATAATGTATATGACAGGTGTATCAAATATTAGAGATGTAATACCATTCCCAAGAACAGTGAATTCAGCAGAGTTTTAATAAAGGAGGAAAAGATTTGAGAGACTATAATCCAAATGAAATTGAACAGAAATGGCAAAAGATTTGGGAAGAAAATCAGGTATATAAGACAAAAGATGATAAGACTATGCCTAAATTTTATGCATTAGTAGAATTCCCATATCCATCAGGAGAAGGACTACATGTAGGTCACCCAAGACCTTATACAGCATTAGATATTGTTTCAAGAAAAAGAAGATACGAAGGATATAATGTATTATTTCCAATAGGTTGGGATGCTTTTGGTTTACCAACTGAAAACTATGCTATAAAAAACAAGATTCATCCTAGCAAAGTAACAGAAAAAAATATAGGAAGATTTAAAAGCCAATTACAATCCATAGGATTTTCATTTGATTGGTCCAGAGAAGTGAATACAACAGATCCTCACTATTATAAATGGACTCAGTGGATATTCTTGAAATTATATGAAAAGGGATTAGCATATAAACAAGAAATGCCAATAAACTGGTGTACATCTTGTAAAATAGGCTTGGCAAATGAAGAAGTAGTAAATGGTACGTGTGAAAGATGTGATGGTGAGGTAGTAAGAAAAGTTAAAAACCAATGGATGCTAAAGATAACTGAATATGCAGACCGTCTTATTTCAGACTTAGACAAGGTGGACTATATAGATAGAGTTAAAACTCAACAAACAAACTGGATTGGAAAATCTGAAGGTATGGAAGTTGACTTTCAAATTAAGGGTACAGATGAAAAACTGAGAGTCTTTACAACAAGACCAGATACATTGTTTGGTGCTACTTATATGGTAATAGCTGTAGAACATCCTTTAATAGAAAAATATAAAGACCAAATTACCAATATGAAACAAGTATTAGATTATAAATCTGAGGCTAGTAAAAAATCAGACTTTGAAAGAACAGAGATGTCAAAAGTTAAATCAGGTGTACAATTAAAAGGACTAAATGCAATTAACCCAGCAACTGGCCTTGAAATTCCAATTTGGATTTCTGATTATGTTTTAATGACCTATGGAACTGGAGCAATTATGTCTGTACCAGGTCATGATGAAAGAGACTGGGAATTTGCTAGGAAGTTTAATTTACCAATTGTTGAAGTTATTAGTGGTGGAGATATAACAAAAGAAGCCTATACCAATACTGATAAAGGTACATTAGTTAATTCAGGTTTCCTTAATAATATGGAAGTAAAACAAGCACAAGAGACAATGGCAAAATGGCTAGAAGAAAAAGGATTAGGAAGTATAAAGACTAATTTTAAGCTTAGAGACTGGGTGTTTTCTAGACAAAGATACTGGGGAGAACCAATACCTCTAATCTATTGCCAAGAATGTGGATGGGTACCTGTACCTGAAAATCAACTACCAGTAATATTACCAGATGTAGAAAACTATGAGCCAACAGATTCAGGTGAATCACCATTAGCAAATATTCATGATTGGGTAAATACTACATGTCCTAAATGTGGAGGACCAGGAAAACGAGAAACAGATACTATGCCAAACTGGGCAGGTTCATCCTGGTATTTCCTAAGATATATAGATCCTCATAATGAAGAAGAATTTGCATCCCAAGAAGCCCTAAATTATTGGTTACCTGTAGATTGGTATAATGGTGGAATGGAACACACTACATTACACCTTCTATACTCAAGATTCTGGCACAAGTTCTTATATGATATTGGAGTAGTTCCAACTCCAGAACCATATGCTAAGAGAACTTCACATGGAATGATTTTAGGTGACAATAGTGAAAAGATGTCTAAGTCTAGGGGCAATGTAATTAATCCAGATGATATAGTAAGAGATTTTGGAGCTGATACTCTTAGAACTTATGAAATGTTTATTGGAGACTTTGAAAAATCTGTACCTTGGTCTGAAAACGGAGTAAGGGGCTGTAGAAGATTTTTAGAAAGAGTTTGGTTATTACAAGAATTAATAGTTGATGGTGAAGGATATAGTCCTGAACTTGAATCTCTTATTCATAAAACTATAAAGAAAGTAAGTCATGATTTTGAAACATTGAAATTTAATACTGGAATTGCAGCATTAATGACACTTTCAAATGAGTTTAAGGACTTTGGTAAGATTACAAAATCTGATTTTGAAACCTTCTTAATCTTATTAAACCCAGTAGCCCCTCATATAACAGAAGAATTATGGGAAATCAATGGTTTGCCTGGAAAGTTATATGAGACCACATGGCCAAAATTTGATGAAGAAAAAACTGTAGACGATGTAATAGAAATGCCAATTCAAGTTAATGGAAAAGTAAGAGGTAAGATAGAAGTAAATGCAGATGATAGTCAAGACATAGTTAGAGACAAGGCTTTAAAAGATGAAAATATTTCCAAGTTCTTAGAGGGAAAAACTATAGTAAAAGAAATATTTGTAATGGGTAAAATATACAATATTGTTGTAAAATAAACTGCATACCCTAAAGGTTATTTTAATAGCCTTTAGGGTAAGTATTAATAGTATTTAAGATTAAATAAAGGGGGAAATTAAATGAGTAAAATTAAAGTTGTAACAGATAGTACCAGTTATATTACAAAGGAATATGCGGAAAAGGAAAATATAAGCGTGGTTCCATTAAATTATGAATTTGATGGTATGTCTTATAAAGAAGGGTTTAAAGGAGACTTTGACGAATTCTTCAAAAAACTTGCTAGCACTAAATTGTTTCCAACAACATCTCAACCATCAGCAGGAGAGTTTGTAGAAGCTTTTGAAAATGGATTAAGAGACCATGATGAGATAATAGCTATTCTTATATCTTCTAAATTAAGCGGCACATACAATAGTGCAATGCTTGCAAAGAACATATTAGAGGATAAAAGTATAACTATTATAGATACATTAACTTCTGCATCAAATTTGAGATATTTAGTAGAAGATGCAGTTGAAATGGTTAAAGAGGGTAAATCTGCTGAGCAAATAAAAGCATTTATAGATGAAAAGAAGGAAAAGATGAGTGTGTATTTAACAGCAGATACTTTAGAGTACCTAAGTAGAGGTGGTAGGCTTTCATCAATACAAGCTACTGTAGGTAATTTATTAAATATAAAACCTATTATTCAGTTAGAAGATGGTGAACTAAATCTTTTAGAAAAGACTAGAGGTAAAAATAAAGCAATAGCTGGAATTATAAGCAAGATTCCGGACGATGTGAGCAAAATATCAATTTGTCATGCCTTACATTATGAGGAAGCATTAAGGATACAAAATGAATTAAGAGAAAAGTTTCCAAAAGCCTTGATTACTATAGAAGAATTAGGACCCATAATAGGGGCACATTTAGGACCAAAAGCAATTGGATTTTGTTTTTATTAAAATTGTGGAAGAGAAATCTTCCACAATTTTTTTAATTTCTAAATCTATGGTAAATAGAAAATTTTATGATATAATTATGACAAGCATTAAAATTATTCGGAGGTGTTTTTTTTGAGAAAAATTTTAGTAACTGGGGCTCTTGGGCAAATAGGCTCTGAGTTAACAAACAAATTAAGAGATATTTATGGTTCTGATAATGTTGTAGCAAGTGGTAGAAGGGTTAAAGAAGGCCATGAAGAATTAATAGCCGCTGGACCCTTTGAAATAGTAAACATTAATGATAGTAAAGATTTAGCTGAAAAAATTAAAAAGCACAAGGTCAATACAGTAATTAACTTAGCTGCAATTTTATCTGCAGTTGGAGAAGAAAGACCACAGGATTGCTGGGATGTAAATATGAATGGACTATATAATATATTAGAAATTGCTAAAGAAGAGAAAATTTCAGTATTTAATCCATCTTCAATTGCAGCTTTTGGACCTACTACTCCACCAGACTTAACTCCTCAAGACACTATTCAAAGACCTACTACAATGTATGGTGTAACAAAAGTAGCTGGAGAATTACTATGTGATTATTACTTTAAAAGATTTGGTGTAGACACAAGAGGGGTAAGATTCCCTGGACTTATATCCTATGCTACCCTACCTGGTGGAGGAACTACAGACTATGCAGTTCATATTTACTACGAGGCACTTAGAAAAGGAGAATATACTAGTTTTATTGATAAAGGAACTAAAATGGATATGATGTATATGCCTGATGCACTTGATTCTATAGTACAATTAATGGAAGCTGATTCTAGTAAATTAATACATAGAAATGCATTCAACATTGCAGCTATGAGTTTTGACCCAGAAGAATTGGCAGCATCCATAAGAAAGTTTATACCAGAATTTAAATTATACTATGATGTTGATCGAGTAAAACAAGATATAGCAAATAGTTGGCCAAACTCATTAGACGATACTGCTGCAAGACAAGAATGGGGATGGAATCCAAAGTATGACTTAGACGCCATGACCAAAGATATGTTAGAGCAACTTAAAATTAAATTATCATTATAGAAATTATTAAGGAAGTTAGATAGACTCTAACTTCCTTTTGATATTTCAATTATTTAGAGACCGAAACAATTTGTGGAAAAAACCATTTTTAATCTCAATATCTTTAACTGCTAAAATCAACTCTTGTCTAAAGGCAGTCTCTCTTTCAATGGAGCTTTGGAGCATTTCTTTTAATTCACTTTGGTTTTGTAATAGGAGTTGAATAATTTCCTCATACTTATCAAGTGAATCCTCAATATAATCTGATATAACAACTTCCTCATGTTCTTCATTTAACTCAATATTTGACTCAATGACTTCAGCCTCTTCAATATTTAATATTTGTGATATACCCTTGATTAAATGATTTGCCTTAGAATCATCATGCAGATTTGTGGATAAAACAAATATTGTATCCTCAGGCTCTAGCAATATGGATTTATCACCTTTTAACCAGCTATTACCACTATCAGATGAATATAAAAACTTAACACTGTCTTCATTAAAATATATAAGTTTTAATAGATCCTTTTCTTGGAAGATAATTGGTAGAATTTCTGTAAAGACTTTGAAAGGGAATATCATGGTCTTCCACACAAATGAATCCCTTCCTTTAATAGGCATTTTCATATAATTCACTTGGTTATGTGATTTCACTTTATTAAGCCATAAGCAGTGGAGGTTATCTTTGCTATCTACAAATAAATAGGGCCAACTATTAACTAGGTCTTGTTTTGACAATTGTTTTACCGGGGAATTCCACTTTTTGGTAAATGGATTATAAAGAGTATAATAGACTTGGGAATTATTATTATAAATCAAATGAATATTACCATTACTGTCTGTATCTATAATAAAAGGACCCCATATATTAGCTGCAGCATATCTAACTACATTGTGTCTTTCTTCTATAAGCTTATTAAATATTATATGTTGAATCATCCAAATATTGGAGAAACTTGTATTGTAATAACTATAAAATATATTTACTTTTTCATTTACAAATATAATTTCCAATTGCTTATAACTATTAGAAACTAGATCAAATTTTCCTATGGTATTTTTTGACCAATTCATATTATTAAAGCTATAAAGGTGTAATTCACCTGATTTACTTAAAACCACAATAAATATTTCATCATTTGAATTTACTGTAGCTGAATATAAATCTATACTTTCATCAGTAATAAAATTTATAGACTGACATTCCAATTTTTCTTCTTCAGTTTTCTTGAATACCAAGACTTCTTTACTAGAATTTATAAGATAATAGTCATTAAAATTTAATTCTATCAATTATTGCACCTCCATATTAAAAAACAATCACAAAGTTCTTATCCATACATAATATGTTAATGAATATAGATTTATTAATATAAAGGAGTGAAATAATAATGGAAGAGCGTAATCTTAACCTATGTTGTGATACTAAAAAAGAATGCATAATAGTTGACAAAGTTTTCGATAGTTGCAAGCAAAAAGAATGTTTTCCAGAAGTAGAAGTAGATTTAGACGACTGTTCTTTTGGAAGAGTTCGATTTAGACCGGGCTTTATAGTTCCAAATACACTTGACGTTTCAGAGATACCAAATGAAGAGTATTTTAGAAGAGTAAAATTTACTTTAAGAATACCATTTGTAGTATTAGATAATAATGGAAATGTTGTTAAAGAAGAATTTTTACCTGATATATTTAAAGATGTTGTACTTTATGTACCTGATGCAAGAGACGAATTTGACTTTAGAATAGTAGTTGAAACATTCTCAGAATTATTATCTCCAGCTGTAGTGAAAAATGGAGTTCTGCACCTTACAGTAGGTGTATCTGTAATAGTAAAAGTTGTTGCTCAAGTACAATTATTAATTCCAGCATATGGATATTGTCCACCACCATGTGATTGCCAAGAGTATAGTCCAGAAGACATATGTGATGATTTTGTTTGTAGTCCAGAATTCCCAGAATTTTTCCCATTACAGTTAGAAGATCAACCTTCATAATCAAGCCCCTTTTAGAGAAGCCAATGCTTCTCTTTTTTTCTTGAAAACAATGTTGACAAATTTACTGGGTTATAATATACTAAAAAAGGAATACCAAGTAAAATGGTTGGGATTGAAAAGAGAGGTGTGAAAATGAGATTATCTACAAAGGGTAGATATGGTCTAATGGCAATGAGCCAACTGGCATTAGAACATGGTAGTGGACCCATTACCCTAAAATATATTGCAGAAAAACAAGGTTTATCTGAAAGTTATTTAGAACAATTATTTTCCACTCTTAGGAAAAGTGGCTTATTAGATAGCGTTAGAGGAGCCCAAGGTGGGTATATGTTATCTAGAGAACCTTCAAATATAACTGTAGGAAATATACTTAGAGCATTAGAAGGAGAATTGGGGCCTGCCGAATGTGTACATGACACAATTAGTGAATGTACCAAAGAAGATGGTTGTGCAACAAAATTAGTATTAATTAAGATAAAAGACAGTATAGATGAAGTAATAGATGGGATAACACTAGAGGATATGGTTAGAGATGTTAAAGAGATGAAAAAGAAAGTTTAGGAGGAGAAAAATGATTAAAAATATATATATGGATAACTCTGCTACAACCCCAGTTAAAGAAGAAGTATTAGAAGCTATGTTACCTTATTTTAGTGAAAAATACGGAAACCCTTCAAGTATTTATTCATTAGGTTCAGCTTCAAAAGTAGCAGTAGAAAATGCAAGAAATCAAGTTGCAAAGGCATTAGGAGCGCAAAGCAAAGAAATATTCTTTACAGCAGGTGGATCTGAGTCAGACAACTGGGCTATTAAAGGTGTGGCATTTAATCAAAGAAAGAAAGGCAATCATATTATAACTACTAAAATGGAGCACCATGCAGTTTTACACACCTGTGAGTATTTAGAAAAACAAGGTTTTGATGTTACTTATTTAGACTTAGATGAAGAAGGCTTCATTGATCTAGAACAATTAAAAAATGCAATTACAGACCAAACAATATTAATTTCTGTTATATTTGCAAATAATGAAATAGGTACAATTCAACCAATAAAAGAAATTGGCCAAATAGCTAAAGAAAGAAAGATATTATTTCATACAGATGCTGTTCAAGCAATTGGACATATTGAAATTGATGTAAATGATTTAAATATAGACTTATTATCTCTTTCAGCTCATAAGTTTTATGGACCTAAGGGTATAGGAGCATTATATATTAAACAAGGTACTAGATTAGACTCCCTTATATCTGGTGGAGGTCAAGAAAGAAATAAAAGAGCTGGTACTGAAAATGTTCCTTCAATAGTAGGCTTAGGTAAGGCAATAGAATTAGCCCATGAAGACATAGAAGGCCATAATGAAAAATTATTAAACTTAAGAGAAAGATTAATTAGTAAAATAGAAGCTAGCATTCCTTATGTAAAATTAAATGGACATAGAACTGAAAGATTACCTGGTAATGTTAACTTTTGTTTTGAATTTATAGAAGGCGAATCCTTACTTTTAAGTTTGGATTTAGCAGGAATAGCTGGTTCAAGTGGATCTGCATGTACTTCTGGTTCACTGGATCCTTCCCATGTTTTGTTATCTATTGGT
>CAZAGS010000057.1:0-9618 GCA_964484955.1 uncultured Tissierellaceae bacterium | reverse complement strand
AATAAAAGAAGGGATTTGGAGTTTTATGTAGAATATAATAATTAATTGACTTATGGAGGTGGGGTAATGGCTAGAAAAGCTAGAATTCAGAGTCCAACTAATTATTATCACATAATGGCTAGGGGTAACAATAGAGAATATATATTCATTAATCCTATTCATAAGAGTTATTATCTAGAGGTACTTAAGGAACAAGAAGAAGATGGATTAATTGAAATAGCTGCCTATTGCATTATGGATAACCATGTTCATATTGTGGTGGAGGCTGATATGTTAAATTTAACTAATGCTATGAAAAGTATTAATATTAAATTTGCTATGAAAATTAATAAACAAAAGGACCGGGTGGGACATGTATTCCAAGATCGATATAAAAGTGAACCCATATATAACGATTCACATTTGCAGCAAGTTATTAGATATGTTCACAACAATCCCATTAAAGCTAAAATCACGAAATCTTTAGATCAATATAAATGGTCTAGTTATAAGGAGTATATCAATAAAAGTGAAATAATTAACGAGAAACAGAAAGACTTTATTTTAAATTATTATAATAATGATATTGAAAAACTCATAAAATTTCATCAAGAAGTAGACTATAGTGAGCATTTGGAAATAAAAGAAGATATAGAGGCTCAAAGATTAGACCATGCTCAAAGTATAATACAAGATTACTTTATCGAACATGGAATTAGTGAAACAACACAAATATCTAAAAGTCCACACCACTTAGAGACGATAATAAAGAAATTGTTAGAGAAAAGCAGGCTATCACACAGAAAAATTGCAGATCTATTAGAAATAAATCGAGGAGATGTACATAGGATAAATGTAGAAGATTAGGTGCAAAAAGAACCGTCCCCGGTGCACCAGACGATGGGGCAATTTTGAAGGATGGTGATGGATTTGAGTAAAATAGTTAGAAAATGGAGACCGGATGATTATTGGCGCATAGGTGAGCACGAATCTTGGTTTCAAGATATGGCCTTAGAGGGTCTACATCTTAAGAGCATAGGTTATAGAATGGCTAAGTTTGAAGAAGGTGAACCCAAGAAAACTAGATATAGAATAGATATCTATCAGGGAGAGCATACTAATAAAGAACAAAAACAATTTTATGCAGAAAATGGATGGGATTTTGTTACTAATTATGATGACTTTAATATATATTCATCACCGGCAGAGCTAAATGCACCAGAACTTCATTCTGACCCTAAAGAACAAGCTTATACACTAAAAACCTTAGAAGACAAAATGAATGCTCTATTCTTCCTTAATACTATAGGACCATTAGTGATGATTTTTCTTATATACTATATTTTTATTAAAGATTCAAATTTTTATTTGGCTTTATTAGATGATTTTACACTTCGGTCTGTGGGGATTCTGCTTATAGGGTCACGTGGATTCTTTGATAGTACTAGGTCATTTTTTGCAGTAAAAAGTTTGAGAAAAGATCTTTTGGAAGGAATACCAATAGATCATAATGCTCCATGGGAAAATAGAAATAGAAAGAATAAGATTATATCTAGAAAATTATTTGTATTGTCCCTATTATTTTTAATATTTCCCCTAATATCAATTACAAAAACAGAGAGGAAAACATTGCCAGTTAATAGTTCAAATTTACCAATTGTAAGATTAGCTGATATTGAACAAGATGAAGGTTTAATTCGTGAAGAATCCTATTTTGATGAAGAATTGGATTATGGTAATTACTATGAATATAATTGGAATCTGTTGGCTCCTATACAGTATGAAACATATGAAAATGGAAGTATAGCAAATAAAATATGGGAACACAACAGTAAGCCCTATACACCACGTATTATAACAGATTCTTATAAACTGGCTATACCTAAGATGAGCCAGGGAGTGTTTAATGGACTTATAAAGAAAGCAAAAGTATATGGTGGTGGAAATTTCATTGAAATTTATAATCCAAATTTTGAAAAATTAGTAATTCATGTAAATGAAAGATTAACTGAAGTATTTGCATATAAAGGTGCTAGTGTAATAAGAGTAGGATACATTGGTCAAGCTGATATTAACAATATTATTAAAGCTATAGAGGATAAGATTGATTTAATAACAGATTAGGAAACTAGGTGCAAAAAGAACCGTCCCCGGTGCACTAAAAAGGACTTTGAAGATACCTATCTTCAAAGTCCTTTTATTAATTTTTACTAATTTCATTCATATAAGCGTATTTTTTATCTAAGGGTTCCATTGATTTTATTATACTGCTGCCCAAACATACATCATCTAAATATAATACTGCTGCTTGGCCTGGGGTTATTGCTTTTACGGGTTCATCGAATATTATATGAAGATTGCCATCTTCTAATTGGTGAACAGTTACAGGGATATCGCCTTGCCTATATCTAAATTTTGCAGTACATTTTAGTGGCATAGTAGGTGGTCTTTCTATTATCCAAGATGGGTCTTCTCCTACTAATGAAGTAGATAATAGGGCTGGATGGTCTTCACCTTGTACAACATAAAGAATGTTTTTCTTTAAGTCTTTACCAACTACAAACCAAGGTTCACCTGTTCCAACTCCTCCAATACCTAGGCCTTTTCTTTGACCATGGGTATAATGGATAATTCCACTATGGGTTCCTACCTTTTTACCCTTATCATCTATAATATGACCCTCAGAAGATAAGAGATATTTATCTAAAAACTCATCAAAATCTCTTTCGCCTATAAAGCATATTCCGGTAGAATCTTTTTTCTTAGCCGTATATAAATTATGTTCAATAGCTAATTCTCTTACCCTAGATTTTTCTAAATGTCCTATTGGAAAGAGGGTTTTAGAAAGTGCACTTTGATTGATTCTAGATAAGAAATAAGATTGATCCTTATTAGAATCAGCACCTCTTACAAGTAGAAAGTCTCCATTTTCTTCTCTGACTTGAGCATAATGTCCCATTGCAATATAATCTGCTTCAAGGGTTAGAGCATAATCTAAAAATGCATTAAACTTTATTTCTTGATTACACATTACATCTGGATTAGGGGTTCTTCCACTTTTATATTCATCTAAAAAATAAGTAAATACCCTATCCCAATATTCATTTTCAAAATTTATAGTATAAAATGGAATTCCTAATTGGTCTGCAACCATTCTGGCATCATCAGTATCAACAGTTGCTGTACAAATCCCATCTTCATCTTTTTCTTCCCAATTTTTCATGAACAGTCCTATGACTTCATACCCTGCCTCTTTCAGTAGCAATGCTGCAACTGAAGAATCCACTCCACCACTCATACCTAATATAACTCTTTTACCCATACAAATTCACTCCTATTTAAGACACCTAATATAATAATATACATTATACTATAATATACCTGTATTTTATAGGAATATTATAGGCATAACTTATAATTTGTGAAATTCTGTGATGAAATAGGGTATAATTAAATAGATTGGCATAAAGAAAGGTGAAATTAAGTGAAATTATATAATTTATTGTTAATAATTCTGGGCATGATTTTTGTCATTATAGGAATGATAGGCGTTGTAGTTCCAGTTCTACCTACTACACCATTTTTAATTTTATCTTCAATCTTATTTGCAAAGAGCTCCCCTAAGTTTGATAAATGGCTTAGAAATACGGGTGCATTCAAAGACTATGCAGAGGATTTTATAAAGGATAGGTCCATGACATTGAGTAGAAAAATAAAATTAATGCTGCTTTCAGATTTTATGTTAGCATTTCCATTATTTATATTAGATAGTATATATATAAAGGTTTTTATTATAGGGGTAATACTTTTTAAGTATTATTACTTTATATTTAAAATTAAAACAAAGAAAAGATAAGGTGATACTATGTTGAAAATACCTAATTTCGTAGAATCTATAATTGAAAAACTAGACAGCAATGGATATGAATCTTTTTTAGTTGGGGGTTGCCTTAGGGATATTATCTTAGGAAACGACCCCCATGATTTTGATATTGCTACAAATGCTCTGCCTGATAAAATAGAAGAAATATTTTCTGAATATAAGACTGTTAATATTGGTAAGAAATTTGGTACTATTATAATAGTACAAGATGAAGGCAATGTAGAGATAACTACTTTTAGAAGAGAAAGTGAATATGAGGATGGAAGAAGACCTTCTAAGATTTATTTCTCAAATAATATATTAGAAGACCTAAGTAGAAGAGATTTTACTATTAATTCAATGGCCTATAATAAAAGCAGGGGCTTAATAGACCCTTTTAATGGGCAAGAAGATATAGATAAAAGAATAATAAGAACTGTTGGTGACCCAAATGTCAGATTTAAGGAAGACCATTTAAGAATATTACGAGCTATAAGATTTGCTACTGTACTAGAATTTCAAATAGAAGAAAAGACTTACGGAGCTATAATAGAAGAAGGCAATAGTTTACTTAATATTAGTGTGGAAAGAATATACAATGAGTTAGTAAAAATATTATTAGCCAAAACTCCATCTAGTGGGATTAGACTTATGTTAGAAACAGGAATATTGGAGTTAATCATTCCAGAATTACTTGATGCAGTAGACTTTAATCAACACAATCCCCACCACGATAAAGATGTATTTGACCATAGTCTTTGCGTACTAGATAAAGTACCACCAATAATATCCTTGCGACTGGCAGCCCTTTTCCATGACATAGGAAAGCCCCACTGTTTAACGTTTGATGATAACATTGGACATTTTTATGGACACGATAAATTAGGTGTGGATATTACTAAGGGGATATTAACTAGATTAAAATCTCCCAACGAAACCATCAATAAAGTATCTGTATTAATTTATGACCATATGAGCCAGCATAATGAAATGGGACCTAAGGGCTTAAAAAGACAAATTGCAAGAGTAGGAATTGAAAATATATTTAATTTATTAGACTTGCAGAAGGCAGATAGAATATGTTCATCTGATAGGGATAATAATATAGACTTTTTAATAGAAAGAGAAAAGGAAATAAAAAGTATTATAGAATACAAGGAGCCCTACGAAAAATCACAACTTGTAATGGATGGTAATGATATAATAAATTTGGGCTATAAACAAGGCAAGGTAATTGGACAAATATTAGAATATCTACTAGATATAGTTATAAAAGAACCCGAATTAAATGAATATAATAAGCTAAAGGATATAGTTATGGAAAGATTTGAGAAATAGTATATAATTGAATAATGAATAGAATATCAAGGTAATAGGTATTTAGATTACCTAATGGAGGGATATTATGAGTAAATTATTTGGAACAGATGGAATTAGGGGTATTGCAAATATAGAATTAACTCCAGAACTGGCATTTAAAGTAGGTAGAGCTGGAGCATACATACTATCAAAAGGTAAAAATGGTAAAGTATTAGTAGGCAAAGACACTAGAGCTTCAGGTGATATGTTAGAGGCAGCACTTATTGCTGGAATAACATCAATGGGATTAGATGTTATTTCACTAGGAATTATACCAACCCCTGCAGTAGCATATTTAACTAGAAAGCAGGAAGCATTGGCAGGTGTAGTTATATCTGCATCCCATAATCCTGGAGAATACAATGGAATTAAATTTTTTAACTATGAAGGCTTAAAACTATCTGATGATGTAGAAGAGGAAATAGAAAATGTAATAGCCAATATAGATTCATTAGACATGAGACCTATTGGAAGAGAGGTTGGTAGAGTCTATATGGATGAAAATGGAGCCAGACAATATAAGGATTATCTTAAGTCAACAATAGATATAGATCTTACAGGTCTAAGAGTTGCAATGGACTGTGGTAATGGAGCTCTTTATAAAATAGGGCCGGAATTAATTAGAGAATTAAATGGCCAAGTAATAGTAGTAAATAACAATCCTGATGGTATGAACATTAATGATGATTGTGGTTCTACAAATCCTGGAATAATCCAAAAATTGGTCATAGATGAAAAAGCAGATATAGGATTATCCTTTGATGGAGATGCTGATAGAATTATTGCAGTAGATAATAAAGGGGTATTATTAGATGGAGATCATATATTAGCTATTTGTGGTACACATTTAAAACAAATGGGTAAATTAAAAAATAATACAGTAGTAGGAACTTCCATGACAAATATGGGCTTGGATATTTATTTAAGAGATAATGGAATGGACATAGTAAAGACAGATGTAGGAGACAGATATATATTAGAAGAAATGTTAAAATCTGGTTATGTACTAGGTGGAGAACAATCTGGTCATATAATATTTTTAGACTATAATACCACTGGAGATGGACTAGCTACAGGTTTGCATTTACTAGAAGTAATGCAGGCTAGTAAAAAGTCAATGTCAGAGTTAAATAATTTAATGACAAATTATCCACAAATATTATTAAATGCCAAGGTAGATAGTAGTCTAAAATATAAATATATGGAAAATGAAGAAATTAGGCTAGAAATACAGAGAATAGAAGATCTTTTTCATGGAGAAGGTAGAGTAGTAATTCGTCCCTCAGGTACAGAACCACTGGTTAGAGTAATGATAGAAGGTAAAGACCAAGATGAAATTGGAAGAATAGCAAAAGAGCTTGTAAACTTTATTGAGTCAAGAATTGGAATATAAAATAAACTATGAGGTGAGAAAATGGAATATAAAATTGTTGCTGACAGTAGTTGTGATTTAACCCCTGGTATGGAAGAAGAACTAAATATTAGCCTTGTGCCTTTTAAAATTGATATTGATGACAATAGTTTTATTGATAATAAGGAACTAGACCTTGCTGATTTTAAAAAGACTATGAAAGCTAGTCCAAATCCTATAAGGACATCTTGCCCTTCACCAGGAGATTTTGTGGAGGAATATAGGAAGGCAGATAATATATTTGTGGTTACAATATCTGCTGAGTTATCAGGAACTTATAATAGTGCAATTCTTGCAAAAGATATGATATTGGAGGAAGTGCCAGACAAGTTTGTACATGTCTTTAATTCAAAGTCAGCCAGTATAGGTGAAACTTTAATAGCCTTAAAGATTAATGATTTAATTAAAGACAAGTTAAGTAATCTTGAAATCGTTGAAAAAGTAGAATCTTATATAAAAGAGATGAAGACATATTTTATTTCTGAAAGCCTAGATAATCTTATTAAAAATGGTAGAATATCTAAAACCAAAGGTTTAATTGCAAATATATTAAATCTAAAACCCTTAATGGGTGCCAGTGATGAAGGAGAAATAGTATTAGTTGAAAATCATCGTGGTAGTAAAAAAGCATTTAAGAGATTAGTTGAGATAATTGGTGAAAGCAAGATAAGTTTTGAAGATAGGATTTTAGCCATATCCCATGCAGATGCATTAGATAGAGCAAATCAGTTAAAAGAAGAAATACAAGAAAAATATAATTTTAAAGATGTAATAATAGTTGAAACTAAGGGGCTTAGTACGGCTTATGTAAATCATCAAGGTATAATATTAGCATTTTAATAGAGAACATATAATTAAATTTGCTATATAATATACTATTAAACTATAATAAGATCAAATAAAAATATACTTTAAAGCAATAAGATATCTAAGAAATATCATAAAAAAGTAATTGACAAATTTCAATTGGGTGCTATAATTAGGGAGTAAGTAATTTTACTTACTACATGCGGGAGTGGCGGAACTGGCAGACGCGCTAGACTTAGGATCTAGTGTCATTGACGTGGGGGTTCAAGTCCTCTTTCCCGCACCATATTAAACCAGTGGATTTGTACCATTGGTTTTTTGTTATGTTTCTTACTATTTTGAAAAATATTATAATATATGTTATAATGATATGATATAATGAAATAACTATTGAATAAAAAGATCGAGAACTATCGTTGAGGAGGAAATTTAGGATGAAAGCAGTTTTAGAAAAAAGAGAAAACAATAAGGTGTCATTTAATGTGGAATTAGAGTACGACAAATTTGAAGAAAATTTACAAAAAGCTTATTTAAAAAATAGAGGTAAATTCAGTATACCAGGATTTAGAAAAGGAAAAGTTCCTAGAAAGATTCTTGAAATGAATTATGGAGAGGATTTATTTTATGAAGATGCAATAAACCTAATCCTTCCTGAAGAATATGATTCAGCTATAGTTGAATTAGGATTAGAACCTGTAGATACTCCTGAAGTTGATATAGATGAAATTGAAAAAGATAAACCTATATTAATTAAATTCCAAGTAGATGTAAAGCCAGAGATCAAGCTTGGAGATTATAAAAGTATAGAAATAGAAAAAGTAGAGTATAATGTAACAGATGAAATCCTAGATAATGAAATCAAGAAAGTTCAAGATGCTAATGGTAGACTTGTAGACGCTGCAGACAGGTCAGTTCAAGATGGTGATCATCTTATAATTGACTTTGAAGGATCTGTAGATGGAGTATTATTCCCAGGAGGAACCGCACAAGCCCAAAGGCTAGAAATAGGTAGCAATACTTTTATACCTGGATTTGAAGAACAACTAATTGGTAAAAATATTGGGGAAGAAGTTCAAGTAAAAGTTACATTCCCAGAAGATTATCATGAAGAAACATTAATGGGAAAAGAAGCTATCTTCAAAGTAGTTATACATGAAATAAAGGAAAAAGAACTTCCAGAATTAGATGATGAATTTGCTAAAGATATTAGTGAATTTGATACTCTAGAAGAATATAAGGCTAGTGTAAAAGCCAACTTAGAAGAAAATTTTAAAAGACGTGAAAAGATAGAATTAGAAAATAAAATCATTGATGAAGTTGTAGCTATGGCTGAATTTGAAGTTCCAGAGGGGCTAATTAACTCTCAACTTGAAACCGAAGTAGGGGAATTTGATTACCAACTTAGAAGCCAAGGTATAGATTTAGAGCAATATTTAAGCATGACAGGCTCAACTATAGAAGACATAAAAGAGCAACTTAGACCAATGGCTTTAAAAAGAGTAACAGCAGATTTAGTCCTTGAAGCTATTGCAAAAGAAGAAAACATAGAAGTTAGTGAAGAAGATATAGATAAGGAATTAAATAGAATGGCTAAACAATATAACGAAGAAGAAGGCAAGAAATTTATAAATGACATGAAGAAGAGAGATTTATCATTTATGCACGCCGGAATTTCTAATGGAAAAGTTATTGATATGTTAGCTTCAAATGTTAAATTTAAATAAGGAGGGGTAGTTATGGCTTTAGTGCCTATGGTAGTAGAACAAACTAGTAGAGGAGAAAGATCTTATGATATTTTCTCTAGACTTTTAAAAGAAAGAATTATCTTCCTAGGTGGTGAAGTAAGTGATGTTACAGCAGATTTAATTGTAGCTCAATTATTATTTCTAGAAGCGGAAGATCCAGATAAAGATATTCAAATTTATATAAATAGTCCAGGTGGTTCTGTAAGTGCAGGTTTTGCTATATTTGATACAATGCAATATATAAAACCTGATGTATCTACAATTTGTGTAGGTAGAGCTGCTTCTATGGGAGCATTCTTATTAGCTGCAGGAACAAAAGGTAAAAGATTTGCACTGCCTAATGCAGATGTTATGATACACCAACCACTGGGTGGTGCTCAAGGTCAAGCAGAAGACATTTATATACAAGCAACAAAAATTATACAAGTAAGACAACAAATAAATGAAATTCTTGC
>CAZAGS010000056.1:0-9674 GCA_964484955.1 uncultured Tissierellaceae bacterium | reverse complement strand
CTTTAGGTTGCTCTTGTTTTAAGTTTTCAAAAACTGCAAGAATTTGTGAAGGTGTAGTGTCTTTAGAACCTAATCCAAATCTACCACCAACTATAACTGGTTTCACTTCTCTATCATAGAATATTGACTTAATATCTAAGTGTAATGGCTCAGCTATAGCACCTTTTTCTTTAGTTCTATCTAAAACAGAAATTTTCTTCACTGTTTCTGGTAGTACATCAAAGAAGTGTTTTGATGAGAAAGGTCTAAATAAATGAACTTTTATAACCCCTACCTTTTCACCTTTTTCTATTAAATAGTCAACTGTTTCTTCAATAGTTTCAGTAACTGAACCCATTGCAACTATAATTCTATCTGCTTCTGGATGACCATAATAAACAAATGGCTTATACTCTCTACCAGTAATTTTATTAATCTCATTCATGTAATCTACAGTTACATCTACAATTTTCTCATAGAAAGGGTTGGATGCTTCTGCAGCTTGGAAATAAATATCTGGATTTTGAGCAGTACCTCTTGTATTAGGTCTTTCAGGACTCATTGCTCTATTTCTAAATTCGTTTAATGCATCATAATCAATTAATTTTTCTAAATCAGCGTAGTCAATAACTTCAATTTTTTGAATTTCATGACTTGTTCTAAAACCATCAAAGAAATGTACAAAAGGTACTCTTCCTTTAATAGTAGCTAAATGAGCAACCCCACCAAGGTCCATTACTTCTTGAACACTACCTGAAGCAAGCATTGCAAATCCAGTTTGTCTTACTGCCATTACGTCTTGATGATCTCCAAATATACTTAATGCATGTGATGCTATAGCTCTAGCTGATACGTGGAATACTGATGGTAATAATTCTCCAGCTATTTTGTACATGTTTGGAATCATTAACAATAGTCCTTGAGAAGCAGTATATGTAGTTGTTAATGCACCTGCTGCTAATGAGCCATGAACTGCACCTGCTGCACCTGCCTCTGATTGCATTTGTTCTACTAACACCTCTTGTCCAAAGATGTTCTTTTTACCTTCTGCAGACCATTGGTCTGTGTTTTCTCCCATGTCTGATGATGGTGTAATAGGATAAATAGCTGCTACATCAGTAAATGCATAAGATACATAAGATGCTGCTGCATTACCATCCATGGTTTTCATAATTTTTGCCATGTATATTAACCTCCTTATATAATAAGTATTAAATTCAAACTTTAGACTTAATACCCAATATTAAATAATATTGTTAAATAATGTACTAACACCTTTATATTATATTAGACATAATCCGCAAAGTCAACGAAGAATAGACTTATTTTAAAAATCATTTGTCTGTTACTTTCTTTCTACTTTCAATCTTGGCCTTTATTCTATTGTTTAATTCCTCTGCTGCATTATACCCAAGACCTTTTTGCCTATAGTTCCTTGCAGCTACCTCCACAATCATTGCTATATTTCGACCTGGTCTCACAGGAACAGTAACTTTAGAAACTTTAACATCTAGTATATCCATATATTCTTCATCTAATCCTATTCTGTCATATTCTTTATTAGCATCCCAAATCTCCAATTCCACCACTAAGTCGATGTATTCAAAATGTTTAACAGCACTTACACCATATAACCTTTCAATATCTAATATACCAATACCTCTTATCTCCATAAAATGTCTAGTTAGGTCTGGAGCCTCACCTCTTAGTCCTTCCTCTACCTTCTTAATATCTACAGTATCATCAGATACTAATCTGTGCCCTCGTATAACAAGGTCCAAAGCTGTTTCAGATTTTCCAACTCCAGATTTACCCATAATTAATACACCCATACCATAAACTTCAACTAAAACACCATGAAGAGTAACTTCTGGTGCTAACATTAGGTCTATATAACTAATAAACTGATTTATTAGTTTAGAAGTCACTTTATGGGTTCTTAATATACTTCTATTATGTTTTTTAGCTAATAGGATTAGTTCGGGAAACACGGGTAAATCCCTGGTTAAAACCATACAAGGTATGGGACAAGAAAATAGCCTGTCTATACTCTCATATCTAGAAACTGGGTCTAACTGATTGTAGTAGTACCACTCAGCGCTACCCATTATCTGTAATCTTTCTGGTGAATACTTTTCATAATATCCTACCATTTGCAATCCTGGCCTAATAATTTCACTGGAATAAATTTTTACATCTTGAATATTATCTGCTTCATAAACTACTTCCCAGTTTAAATCTTTTATTATCTTATCTAAGCCTACATATTCCATATAATCTCTCCTAAATTTTCTTTGGTATTATTGCTGCTGCTATAAAATATGCTATGATTCCACCAAATACAAATGTTGGTATTGAAAGGAATACCCAGGCCAATCTAATTATAGTTGAGTCTACATTAAAATACTCTCCTAATCCTCCACAAACTCCTGATATTTTCTTATCTGTTTCTGATAAATATAACTTCTTATCCATTACTTTTCCTCCTTTTTATTGAAATGATTATATAATTGTTCAGCAGCTTTTATATTCATAGTTTCTACATTTTTTAACTCATCTATCGATGCATTTTTAATTTTATCTATACTTTGAAAGTGCTTCAATAATGCAGTTTTTCTCTTTCCACCAATTCCTTTAATATCATCTAATTCAGATTTAAACATAGTCTTTGTTCTAAGACTTCTATGATAATTAATGGCAAATCTATGGGCTTCTTCCTGGATTTTATAAATAAGTCTAAAACCTAGCCTATCTTTTTCCATTATTATTTCTTTATTATTGTATATAATACCACGGGTTTTATGTGCATCATCCTTTACTAATCCACATACAGGTATATTTATACCTAATTCATTTAATAGTTTTAATGCTATATTTACTTGCCCTTTACCTCCATCCATCATAATAAGATCAGGAAAGCTAGAAAATCCTTTTAATTCAATAGGGTCTAGTTTTAATATTTCTTTTTCCTGCAAGCCCCTCATAAATCTTCTTCTTAATACTTCCTCTAAAGATCCATAATCATCAGGTGTAGTTACACTCCTTATTCTGAACCTTCTATAGTCAGACTTTTTTGCTTCTCCATTTTCAAATACTACCATAGACCCTACGGATTCTACACCACTAATATTGGATATATCAAAAGCTTCTATTCTAGTAGGTATTTCTTCTAAACCAATACTGTTTTGTATTTCTTCCAAGGCTTTAATATTTTCTCTATGTTTCTTTAAAAATTTATCTCCATATTTATTAAGCATATCTTTAGCATTTTTACTAACAAGTTCCAATAATGCAAACTTCTCTCCTCGTTTTGGCACTATAATACTAACCTTGGAGCCTCTTTTACCTTCTAACCACCTACTCATTATTTCTAAGTCTTCAATTTCATTTTCTATTATGATTTCTTTAGGAACATATGCAGTTCCCACATAGAATTGTTTTAGAAATGAAGATAATATTTCATTTCTATCTTCCATAAAATTATCTTCCATAATAAAATGTTCTCTACCTAGTATCTTGCCACTTCGGATGAAAAATATCTGGATACAGACTTCCTCTATACCTCTTGCCATTGCAATAATATCTTGATCTATTAAATTAGGACTTACAATTTTTTGTTCTTCTTGCAATAATCTAAGGCTATTAACCTGATCTCTATATTTTGCTGCTGCTTCATAATCCATATCATTGGCAGCTTTAGCCATCTTTGCTTCTATATTTTCTATCAATGAATCATCTTTGCCGTTTAAAAACTTAATAACTTCCTGTATCATTTCCATATAAAAGTCCTCATCAACTATACCTATACAGGTACCTAGGCATCTTCCTAAATGATAGTTTAAACAAGGTCTAACTTTGCCCATATTCTTTTCTAGTGTTAATTTACATGTTCTAATAGGATAAATATCATGAATAGTTTCTATTACGCTATTTACAGCTGAAGCGTTGGGATAAGGCCCATAGTATTTGCCCCCATCCTTTAAAACCTGCCTGGTTTTTACAACTCTAGGAAACTTTTCATTTAGGGTTACTTTAATATAAGGGTATTGTTTGTCATCCCTTAAAAGTATATTATATTTTGGTTTATTATCTTTTATCATATTAGCTTCTAATACTAAAGCTTCTACTTCATTATCCACAATAATATATTCAAATTCATGAATATGTCTAATCATTGCATTAACTTTTGGTGGATTATTTCTAGTAGACTGAAAATATTGCCTTACCCTTTTCTTTAAAGAATTAGCTTTACCTACATATATAATCTCACCTTTTTTATCTTTCATTATATAAACACCAGGTTTATCTGGTAATGATTTTAGTTCTTCTTCTATATTAAACATTTTATCACCACTTTATCTTTGTTATAAACATTATATCATATGAACAGATTTTAATTCATTGCATAATTTGATATAGAGTGTTTTTTATTTAGGAGTGATATAGATGATTGTTACACTAAATTCTCTGGAAGTTGGAGAAAAATGTATAGTTTTAGAATTAGTCTCAGAAGGATTAATAAGAAGAAGATTATTAGATTTAGGTTTGATTCCCGCTACTGTAGTGGAAGCTGTTCAAGAAAGTCCCTTTGGTGATCCAGTTGCTTACTTAATTAGGGGCACAGTTATGGCGCTTCGTTCTGAGCTTGCAGAGACTATATTAGTGGAAAAAACTTAATATATTGGAGGTGTGATTATTGGAAATTCTTCATCAAGAGCTCAAAATAGAAAAATCTACAATAAATGATAAAGTAATAGCCTTAGCAGGCAATCCTAATGTGGGCAAAAGTACAGTTTTTAATAGCCTGACTGGATTAAATCAACATACAGGCAACTGGCCAGGTAAGACAGTGACAAATGCTCATGGCAACTATAAACATAGAAATACCAATTTCATAATGGTCGACTTACCAGGAACTTATTCTCTAATGTCAAACTCCATTGAAGAGGAAGTTGCAAGGGATTTTATATGCTTTGGTAATCCTGATACAACCGTATTGGTGGTAGATGGAACTTGTTTGGAAAGAAATCTTAATTTGGTATTACAAACTCTAGAAATAACTTCAAATGTAGTGGTTTGTGTTAATTTAATGGACGAAGCAAAGAAAAAAGGTATCTCTATTGACTTAGAAAAACTATCTCAACTGCTAGGAGTTCCGGTAGTGGGTACATCAGCTATTAGTGGTAGCGGCTTAAAAAGTCTTATGAATGGTGTATATGATATAACTTTTGAAAACATTTCTACTAATCCAATGAAAATTACTTATGATGAAATAATAGAAGATAGTATAAAGCAGGTTGAAAGTAAATTAAAAGCTACTATTGATAAAAAATTAAATTCCAGATGGCTAGCATTAAAGCTTATAGATGGAGAGCATAATTTATTAGATTCCATAAATAAATATCTCAATTATAATTTAGCAAATGACAATCAACTTATGGAAGTAGTGAGAAATGTTCAAAAGGACTTAGAAGACAGAGGAATAAATCCCCAATCCCTAAGAGATAAGATTGTATCAACATTGGTAAAAGAAGCAGAAAACATTAGTAATAAAGTAGTATTAATAGATAATGAGGACTATCAATCAAGGGACAGAAAAATAGACAAATACCTAACTTCAAAAAAATTTGGGATTCCTTTAATGATATTACTTTTATCACTAGTATTCTGGATTACAATAACAGGAGCAAATGTTCCTTCGGAATTACTGGCTAAAGCTTTGTTTTATATTCAAGACAGACTTACAGACTTATTTCTATGGCTTGGTACACCTGAATGGGTCCATGGAATATTGGTCTTAGGAATATATAGAACATTAGCCTGGGTTGTCTCAGTTATGCTACCACCTATGGCTATATTCTTTCCATTATTTACTTTTCTAGAAGATCTAGGCTACCTCCCCAGAGTGGCATTTAACCTAGATTATTATTTCAAGAAATCATCTGCCTGTGGAAAACAAGCACTGACTATGTGCATGGGATTTGGATGCAATGCAGCTGGAATAATAGGATGTAGGATTATAGATTCACCTAGAGAAAGACTTATAGCTATAATTACCAATAACTTTGTACCTTGTAATGGAAGATTCCCAATATTAATTGCAGTAATAACCATGTTTTTTACTGGAATGTTTGTATCTCCATTTCAATCCATAATATCAACATTAATCTTAACTGGTGTAATAGTATTAGGAGTTATAATGACATTATACATTTCAAAACTACTGTCTCTTACAATATTAAAAGGTATACCCTCTACCTTTACACTAGAACTGCCTCCCTATAGAAAGCCACAAATAGGTAAAGTAATTGTCAGATCCATATTTGATAGAACATTATTTGTACTGGGGAGAGCCGTTATAGTAGCTGCTCCTGTTGGCTTAATCATTTGGGTATTGGCAAATATTTATATAGGTGATTTAAGTTTATTAGCCTATTCTGCTAATTTTCTTGATCCTTTTGCTAAGCTGATTGGATTGGATGGCTATATATTAATGGCCTTTATATTAGGGTTTCCTGCCAATGAAATAGTTATACCAATAATAATAATGAGCTATTTAGCTACAGGCAGTATGCTGGAATTTGATACATTATATGAATTAAAAGAGCTTTTAGTAGCTAATGGATGGACTTGGCTAACAGCCCTAAGCCTTATGTTATTTACTTTAATGCATTGGCCTTGTGCTACTACTCTCTTAACTATTAAAAAAGAAACCCAAAGCTGGAAGTGGACTATACTATCATTTTTAATTCCTACTATAACAGGAGTAGTGATTTGTTTCATATTTGCTAGCTCAGTAAGGTTGTTAGGTTTAATATGAAAAAAGAAACTAGATTGCTCTAGTTTCTTTTTCTAACCACACCTTTTCTTCTTCATTCAAATATGGACTAAGTGCTTTATATACATCTTTATGATAATCGTTTAGCCAGTTCTTTTCAGTTTCTGTTAACATTTCACTATCTACTCCTTCTAAGTCAATGGGAACAAAAGATAGTGTGTTAAACTTCATAAATTGTCCCGAGTCGGTAGCAATATGTTTTTCTACTACAACTACATTCTCTATTCTTATTCCATGTTTTCCTGCTTTATATACTCCAGGTTCAATGGTAACAATCATACCTTCTTCTAAAGCTACATTGTTAGGCACATTTGCAAATCTATGTGGACCTTCATGAACATTTAATAAGAATCCAATCCCATGACCTGTACCACATTTATAATCTATACCTTCTTGCCATAGGGGATACCTACATAAGATATCTAAAGCATGACCATTAGTACCTTGTAAAAATTTGGCGTTTATAAGATTTATATGGCCTTTAAGAGTTAGGGTAAAATCCTTCTTCTCTTCATCACTTATAGGGCCTAATACCATAGTTCTAGTAACATCAGTAGTTCCATCATAGTATTGTCCACCTGAGTCTACTAAAAATAAACCTTCTGCTTTTAATGTTGAATTTGAAGTTGGACCTGCAGAATAATGCATCATAGCTGCATTTTCTTTGTAGGCAGCAATAGTGCCAAAGCTTGGCTCTATAAACAAGTCTTGTTCTTCTCTAAACTCTAATAACTTTTCTTCTGCTGATAGTTCGCTTATTTCTATTTTACCTACATTTTTATCTAACCAGTATATAAATTTAGTTAATGCAACCCCATCTTTTATATATGCATTCTTTTGATTTTCTATTTCTGTAGGATTTTTAAATCCTTTTAGAACTGTAGTAATATTCATTTCATCTATTATTTTACATGATGATGGTATTGCACTATATATCCATCTATTAACCCTACTTTTATCTAGTAGTACTTTTGTATCTTCTCCAAAATTTTTAACATAGTCAGTTATTTCTTCGTAATCGGCTATAGTCACTCCATTATCACTTAAGAAGCTTGTAACTTCATTGTTAAGCTTTCTCTTATCTACAAATAGAAATGCACTTACCAATGTAACAAGGGCATATGAAATAACTACAGGATTATTAGGTACATCTCTTCCTCTTATATTATAAAGCCAAGCTATATCATCTAGGCTTGATAAAAGATAATAATCCGCATTTTTCTTTTTCATTTCATCCCTTACCTGTTGAATCTTTTCACTAGTAGTTAATCCTGTATATTTAACTTCATGTATAAAGGCTTGCCCTAGGGGAGCTTGTGGTCTAGTATCCCAAATATCTCCTACTAGATCATATTGGTCTATGAATTTAATACCTGCCTCAAGGGATTTTTCAATTCTTTCAACATCTGCTTGATTTACTAATCTACCATCAAATCCTAAATTATCCCCAGCCTTTAGTTTCTCACCTAGATATTCTATATAAGTAGGAAAACCTGGTGTTGCCATTTTATATAATTTAAACTCTGACCCACTTAGTTCATTTTCAGCTTGAATAAAGTATCTTCCATCTGTCCAAAGTATGGCTTCGTCCTCTGTAATTATTACAGTAGCTGCAGATCCAGTAAAGCCTGACATCCATGTTCTGCCTTTATAATAGTCTGCTACATATTCTGATCCATGCGGATCAGATGTAGGTATTAAATAAGCTGTAATTCCTTTTTCTTTCATCAGCGCCCTTAGACTATTGATTCTTTCGTTTACATTCATTTACAATTCCTCCCCTTTTTTTACTTCTATTTTTATCATAAGAACTGCAATAAAAATTGCAGATATTCCCCCTACTAATTTTGCTAGGATAAATGCATTTACACTTTCTCGTGATAATGAAGACACATAACCAAGTTGCCCTCCGAATACAAATGAACCACTAACTGCAAAAGCTGCATTTATAATTTGACCCTTCCAATTCATATTATCATATACACCTATCATAGGTACATTATTTACAGTACAAGATAATAAGCCTAAAATGGAATATTCATTTAAATCATATCTTTGAGATATCTTATTTAATGTTTTCTTCATCTTTGTAGAAATAAAATATATTAATGGATAGGCTCCAGATAATATGATACCAATTTTACCTACTAAAATTATAGCTTCTTCAAAAGGCAACATTCCTTGTAGTATTTTGACTCCAAACATAAACTCTAAAATACTTAGCAGTAACCCTATTGTACTAATCAATAATATGAACTTTCCTATTAAAGTGAAAACTTTCAACAGTGTATCAAAAAAGTATATTAACCCAATAACTATAATTATTGAAAATAATATTACAGGAAATAGCGTAGATATCAAATCTCCCATTGGAATTTTCATCATAAGTCCAGCTACTGCCATTCCTAGTGGCACAGTTATTATTCCAGAAAGAATTCCTTTAGAAAAATACTTTTGACTTTCAGGTCTTATTAGTTTTAGAGCTACAGGAATAGTAAATGAAATAGTAGCACCTAGCATAGATGATAATATAAGCCCATTAAACTTGCCAATGGCAGATGAATGTGCTAGCTCAACACTTGTCATATATCCACCTAAATCTACCGCCAATATACTCCCCATAAATACAGATGGATCAGTTCTGATTAAGTTTGCTAGAGGATATAATAGGGGTACTAGGAATTTACCTATAACTGGAGATAGTGTATATATACCCACTATAGATAAAGCCATACCTCCCATTGAAGAAAAGCCCTCTTGGAATTTCACACCCAGTCCATATTTATTATTTAGCATATAATCCAAACCTGCTAATATAGAAAATAAAATCATTATATATAACATATTTGCTCCTTTA
>CAZAGS010000055.1:3507-9754 GCA_964484955.1 uncultured Tissierellaceae bacterium | reverse complement strand
GACGGTTCTTTTTGCACTAGAATTTATTCAGGAGGGGTAAGGTGAAAGATATTAACATAAGTAAAAGACATTGTATAGTTGCAAATACCATTTTACTGGCATGGTTCTTTTTAGATATGGTTGGCGTTTACTTTAAAGAAAGCTATCTTGTTACCCGATCATGGAAGGAGGATGGAATTTTCTTTCTGATTTTCTTACTGGCCTTGCTTGTATTTGTATACAAAGAACGAATTGGGAAGTATATATTATCAGCATGGTTGAGTATTTGGCTTATAACTCAATTCTTTAGTCATGAATGGTTTACAATTATTGGAGGCGGAGAAGGTAAAATCCGTTATTTTAAGGATTCAATAAAGTTGATAGACTACAAATCTAGATATATTCCAGATGTATATCATATTATTTTACATATTTTGATACTTATATCTTTAGTTATGACAATATCCTATTGTACAAAATCAATTGACAGGAAAGCAAATAGTGATTACATTTAAATAGTCAATGTAATCATTCAATTATAGAATTATATGGGAGGTAAAAAATGACTAGATTTGATACACGGGCAATTCATGGAGGGCAAAAGGGAAAACATGCTTCAAATGCACTTAATCCACCAATATTTCAAACTTCTACTTTTGTATTTGATAGCATTGAACATGCAAATAAGGTAATGAGTTTTGAAAGTGATGATTATGTCTATACCAGAGGAAATAATCCAACCTTAAGATTGTTTGAAGATAAAATGGCAGAATTAGAATATGGGGCTGGGGCTGTGGCTTTTGCTTCTGGTATGGCTGCTATTTCTTCTGTAATATTTTCACTACTTAAACCTTATGAAACTATAATAGTTCACAAAACCCTTTATGGGTCATCCTATAGTGTGGTAACAGAATTATTACCTAGATATAATATAAAGTACAAAATAGTAGACCTAACAAATTTAGAAGAGCTTAAAGAGGCTATAGATGAAAATACCAAAGCAATATTTTTTGAAACACCATCTAATCCTGACTTGTCAATTATAGACATAAAAGCTGTAGGGGAGATTGCTGCAGAAAGAGATTTAAAAGTAGTAGTAGATAATACCTTTGCCTCACCATATTTTCAAAACCCCTTGTTATTAGGAGCAGACCTAGTAGTTCATAGTGCAACAAAATATATTTGCGGGCACGGAGATGTGGTAGGTGGTGTAGCTATAGCCAAGGATGAAGACTATATTATGAACCTAAAATTTAATTATATGTGTGAATTTGGTGGAGTAATGAGTCCCTTTAATGCTTGGCTACTACTTAGGGGATTAAAGACATTAGGTGTGAGAATGAGAGAGCACGAAAAGAATGCAATAGAAGTAGCAAATTTTTTAAAGAATCACGAGATGATCTCCTCAGTAATGTATCCTGGACTGCTGGAGTTTAAGGGACATAATATAGCTAAAGAGCAAATGAAGGGCTTTGGAGCTATGATTAGTTTTGAAGTAAAAGGTGGCCTAGAGGCAGCTAGTAAATTTGTAGACAGTTTAAAATTAGCTCAAATAGCAGTTAGTCTAGGAGATTGCGAAACTCTAGTCCAATTACCAGCAGCCATAACTCACAGAGGTTATCCAAGAGAAAGGCTAGCAGAATTTGGACTCACAGAAAGTATGGTAAGAATATCAGTAGGACTAGAAGATTATAGGGATATAATCCAGGATTTAGACCAGGCCTTAAAGACAATTGGCTCTGGACTCTCAGTTTAACTTCAGCGGAACAAAGTAAAAAGCCTGCCATCAGAGGAATTTGATGGTAGGCTTTTTACTTTAAATATATCTTTTAAATAGTAGCGATTCTATATTGACAAAGACTAAGAAACAGTATAATATAACTGTGTTAGTTAAATAACAAACAAACTTTAGGGAGGATCATTATGCTAGCATTTGAGATGAAAAATAAAGTAAATGAAATTATAGAAGACCATGGAAACGATAAATCATCTATTATAACTGTACTTCAAGACATACAAGAAGAGTATAGATATTTACCAATGGATGTATTGGAATACGTCTCACACAAAATGGATCTTAGTCCATCTAAGATATTTGGAATAGCAACTTTTTATGAGAATTTTTCTCTAGAACCAAAAGGAAAATATATTATAAAAATTTGTGATGGAACTGCTTGCCATGTTAGAAAATCAATTCCTATTTTAGAAGCCTTAAGAAAGGAATTATCCTTATCAGAAGAGAAAAAGACTACAGAGGATATGTTATTTACTGTGGAAACAGTTTCTTGTTTAGGAGCTTGTGGACTAGCCCCTGTAATTACTATAAATGAAAAAGTATATGGTAGTATGACTCCAGAATCAACTAGGGAAGTCTTAAATAGTTTAAGGGAGGAAAATATAGATGAAAATTAATAGTGTGATGGAATTAAATCAGTCCAGACAAGATTTTAAAAAATCATTAGACAAGCAATGTAAAAAAGTAATAGTGTGCGGTGGTACTGGTTGTGTAGCTGGTGGTGCAATGGAAATATATAATGAAATAAAAAGACTAATAGAAGATAAAGGCCTTTATATAGAGTTGGAATGGGATAAAGAAGAGGGTATTGGAGTTAAGAAAAGTGGTTGTCATGGATTTTGTGAAGCAGGTCCCTTGGTTAGAATAGAACCAGAAAAGTATCTGTATTTAAAAGTAAAGCTAGAGGATTGTGAAGAGATAGTAAATACAACCCTTGTTCACGGACAAGCTGTAGAGAGACTTATGTATAAATTGGATGAAAAGATTTATCACACTCAAGAATCAATTCCATTTTATGAAGGGCAAACTCGTTTGGTACTTGAACACTGTGGTCATATAGACGCAGAATCTATTAAAGAATACATTGTTTATGATGGTTACAGTGCATTATCTAAAGTATTAAATCAGATGACTCCCAAGGAAGTCTGTATGGAAATAGAAGCTGCTAATTTGCGTGGCAGGGGCGGCGGAGGATATCCAGCAGGTAAAAAGTGGTCACAGGTACTTTCCTTTCCATCAGAAACTAAATACATAATATGTAATGGTGATGAAGGAGATCCAGGTGCTTTTATGGATAGAAGTATTATGGAAGGAGACCCCCATACATTAATAGAAGGAATGATTATAGCTGCTTATGCAACCAATGCTACAGAAGGATATATCTATGTTAGAGCAGAATATCCACTGGCAATTGAAAGATTAAAGATGGCCATTGCTCAAGCAAGGGAATTTGGAATACTAGGAAAAAACATATTAGGTTCAAGTTTAAATTTTGATATTCATATAAGTAAAGGAGCAGGAGCTTTTGTATGTGGAGAAGGTAGTGCTCTTATGGCATCCATTGAAGGTGAAAGAGGAATGCCTAGAGTTAAGAGTAAAAGAACAGTAGAAGAAGGACTATGGAGAAAGCCTACTGTATTAAATAATGTGGAGACCTTTGCCAATGTTCGTTATATTATTAACAATGGTTCAGATTGGTATAAATCTTTTGGAACTAAAAATAGTCCGGGAACAAAGGCCTTTGCCCTTACTGGAAATGTTAAAAACACAGGATTAATCGAGGTTCCTATGGGAACTACCCTACGCCAAGTAATATTCAATATTGGTGGTGGAATAATTGGAGATAAAAAGTTTAAGGCAGTTCAAATAGGTGGACCATCAGGTGGATGTCTAACTGAAGAACACTTGGATATGCCAATGGACTTTGATTCTCTTACTGATGCAGGTGCCATGATAGGCTCAGGTGGAATGGTTATTATGGATGAAAGTACTTGCATGGTTGAAGTGTCTAGGTTTTTTATGAACTTTACTCAAAATGAATCCTGTGGTAAATGTGTACCATGTAGAGAAGGAACCGCAAGGATGTTACAAATCCTTGATAAAATAGTTGAGGGAAAAGGAAGTTTAGGGGATTTAGATTTATTAGAAGAACTAGGCGACACTATAACTAATACTTCACTTTGTGGGCTAGGCAAAACTGCTGCAAATCCTGTAATGAGTTCCTTAAAATACTTTAGAGAAGAATATGTAGATCATATTGTTAATAAAAACTGTGCTACTAAAAATTGTAGCAATCTTAGAGTAATAAAAATAGATAGCTTTCTTTGTAAAGGATGCAGTAAATGTGTTAAATATTGCCCTGTAGATGCTATTCAAGGCAAAATCAAAGAAAAATATAAAATAGATCAAGACAAATGCATCAAATGTGGAGCTTGTATAGAATCCTGCCCATTTGTTGCTATAAAGGAGGCATAAACTATGCGAGGTACTATGACTGTAGATAATAGAAAAGTTGATTTTGATAATGAAAAAAATATATTAGAAGTAGTTAGAAAAGCTGGGATAGATCTTCCTACATTTTGCTATCACTCAGAATTAAGTATATTTGGTGCTTGTAGAATGTGTATTGTAGAAGACAAATGGGGAAATACTTTTACATCTTGTTCAGAATTGCCTGAGGATGGAATGGAGATATTTACTCAGACTCCAAAATTGCAGAAATATAGAAGGACAATATTGGAATTAGTCTTGGCCAATCATGACAAGGACTGTACTAGCTGTAGAAAAACCAGTAAATGTGATCTTCAAGACTTAGCAACTAGATTTGGAATTAGAGAAATAAGATTTGATGATGTAAGTGTAAAGCAAGAAAAGGATAAAACTAGTTGTGGAATAGTTAGAAATCCAAATAAGTGTATTCTTTGTGGAGATTGTGTCAGAATGTGCGAAGAGGTTCAAGGAGTAGGAGCTTTAAGCTTTGCTTATAGGGGATCGAAAATGAAGATATCTCCTGCTTTTGGAAAGAAAATGGGAGAAGTTAACTGCGTAGACTGTGGTCAATGTAGAACCGTTTGTCCTACAGGAGCTATTATGATTAAAAATGAAAATCACTTATTTTGGAAAGTCTTACATGATCCTAATAAAAGAGTAGTGGCACAAGTAGCACCAGCAGTAAGGGTAGCTCTGGGAGAAGAATTTGGACTTGAACCAGGGGTTGTAACTATAGGGAAAATAATAGCTTCTTTGAAAATGCTAGGTACAGAAGAAGTTTATGATACTGCTTTTGCTGCAGATATAACTGTAATGGAAGAAAGTAAAGAGTTTATATCAAGATTAGAAAGTGGAGAAAATTTACCCCTATTCACCTCATGTTGTCCAGGATGGGTTAAGTTTGCAGAAAATAAGTTTCCAGATATGCTAGACAATATCTCTACTTGCAAGTCTCCACAACAAATGTTCGGCTCAGTTATAAAGGAATATTACAAGGAAAAAGATATTGAAGATAAGAGGCAAACAGTTATGGTTTCAATAATGCCTTGTACAGCTAAAAAAGCCGAAGCTGCAAGAGATGAATTTAATATGTATGGTAATGCAGACGTGGACTTGGTAATTACAACTCAAGAGCTTGCAATGCTTATAAAAGAAGCTGGTATTAGATTTGATATGTTAGAAGAAGAATCCTTTGATATGCCATTTGGTTTATCTAGTGGTTCTGCAATAATATTTGGAGCAACTGGGGGAGTTAGTGAGGCAGTTCTTACAAGACTATTAAAAGACAAACCAAATCATCAAAAAGCTGAAATAATATTTAAAGAAGTAAGAGGAATGGATAATATTAAGGAATGTATATTTAATGTAGATGGTAGCCAAGTAAAGATAGCCATAGTACATGGTTTAAAAAGCGCAGAAGAACTAGTAAAAAGGATAAAGTCAGGAGAAAGCTATTATGATTTTATAGAAGTCATGGCCTGTCCTGGAGGATGTATATCGGGAGGTGGGCAACCAATTCCAAACAATTCAGATGTTAGAAAAAAGAGAGCTAAGGGACTTTACAAGCTCAATAAAACATCACATATAAAAAGCTCAGACCAAAATCCATTAATCAATTCCCTATTTGATGGAATGTTAAAGGATAGACCAGATTTACTACATGTTCATAAACACAATCTAGAAGAAGATTTAAATGCATAGTAGAAAAATCATAAGTTTAATAGATAAATTATATATGACAAATAATCTGGAATATGATGAATTGTTATTTATTATTAATGGGATTGAAGAGTATGGTAAAGAATATTTAATAGAAAAAGCAAACTCAACTAGGATGAAAACATATGGTGATAAAGTCTACATGAGAGGGCTAATAGAATTTACTAACTATTGTAATAGGGGATGTAAATACTGTGGTATAAATGTAAAGAATAAAAATGTAGACAGATATAGACTTAGCTTAGAAGAAATACTCCTATGCTG
>CAZAGS010000055.1:0-3407 GCA_964484955.1 uncultured Tissierellaceae bacterium | reverse complement strand
CTATATGAAAAGATACATTTAAACTCAAGTCTTGAAAATAGAATAAAAAGTCTTTGGAATCTTAAAGAAATAGGATTTCAAGTGGGGGCAGGTTTTATGGTAGGGATTCCGGGGGGAAGAAAAGAGGATTTAGCAAAAGATATATTATTTTTAAAACACTTGGAGCCTGAAATGGTAGGAATAGGACCATTTATTCCCCACAAGGATACAATTTATAGAGATGAATTAGGCGGTACAATGGAAGATACTATTACAATGATTGCCTTGACCAGATTGTTTTTACCTTATTCACTGTTACCTGCCACAACGGCTCTTGGAACCATAGATCCAATAGGACGTGAACTAGGGATTAAGGCTGGTGCCAATGTAGTTATGCCAAACCTATCTCCAATACCTGTACGGGAAAAGTATTCATTATATAACGGGAAGATTTGCACTGGACATGAGGCAGCAGAGTCTAGAACTTGTATTGAAGATAGGATAAAAGCAGCAGGCTTTTCTATTGACATGTCTAGGGGAGACAACATAAGATGGGGGCAAAAACAATGATAGATAAGGATTATATATATGGTTTATTAGAAGCCACTGAGAATGTAAGCAATAATCATATTAAAGAAGTATTAAATAAAGCTAAGGAAAAAAGAGGTTTATCACATAAGGAAATAGCAATTTTACTTCAAGCCAGTGACAAAAAAGATCTAAAAGAAATATATAAAATAGCAGGGCAGATAAAGAAGGAAATATATGGCAATAGAATTGTTATATTTGCGCCACTATACTTAAGTGACTACTGTGTAAACAATTGTACTTACTGCGGCTATAAAAGAGATAATATATTCCAAAGAAGAAAATTAACTAGGGCAGAAATACAAGACGAAGTCCAGCAGTTAGAAAAAATGGGTCATAAAAGGTTAGCCTTAGAATATGGTGAAGATCCGGTAAATTGTGACATGGATTATGTAATAGATTCTATAAAAGCAGTATATGACACTCATATAGATAATGGAAATATAAGACGAGCTAATGTTAATATAGCGGCCACTACAGTAGACAATTATAAGCGTTTAAAAGAGGCTAATATAGGGACTTATATATTGTTTCAAGAAACCTATCATAGGGATACTTATGAAGCAGTACATCCTAAGAGTTTAAAAAGCGATTATAATTATCATCTAAGTGCTTTTGATAGGGCAATGGAAGCAGGTATAGAAGATGTAGGTGGTGGAGTACTCTTTGGACTTTATGATTATAAATTTGAAGTATTATCCCTAATGATTCACAATGAACACTTAGAAAAGAAGTATGGAGTAGGATTTCATACTATTTCTGTACCAAGGCTAAAGCAAGCTAAAGGAATGGACTTAGACCTATTTCCACATTTAGTAAATGATGAAGAATTTAAGAAGATAGTGGCGATTATTAGGTTGGCAGTACCCTACACTGGAATTATCTTATCAACTAGGGAAAGTGTGGAAATGAGAAAAGAAGTTATAGAATATGGGGTATCTCAAATAAGTGCTGGCTCTTGTACCGGAGTTGGGGGCTATAAGGAAAATGGGGAAAGCAGTAATCAATTCCATGTTTCAGACAATAGAAAGCCTTTAGAGGCAATAAAAGAGTTAATACTTGAGGGACACCTACCAAGTTATTGCACCGCCTGTTATAGGATGAATAGAACTGGAGATAGATTTATGGACTTGGCAAAGTCTGGTGAAATCCATAATGTTTGTACTCCCAATGCCCTAATGACTTTAATGGAATATGCAATTGATTATGGAGATACTGAATTCCAAAAAGGAGTAGAAAGATTAATCCATAGCGAAATAGATAATATTGATAGACCTAAGATTAAAACTTTAGTTAAGGAAAATATAGAAAAAATAAAAAATGGGGAAAGAGATTTATACCTTTAAGGAGAAGAATCATGGAAAACACACCTAAGGGATTAAGAAAACATATAGGGATTTATGGCAAGGTAAATGCAGGAAAATCCTCTATAATGAATAAACTTGTTGGACAAGAAGTCAGCTTAGTAAGTGAAGTTAAGGGCACCACTACAGACCCTGTATCAAAAGTCATGGAGCTAATTGGGCTAGGGCCTGTAGTATTTATAGATACTGCAGGAATAGATGACAATAGTGAATTAGGTGAACTTAGAGTTGAAAAGTCCTTAGGGACATTGGATAAAATAGACTTTGGCATATTTATTATGGCAGCAGATGAAATAGAATTGGATTCTCTGGATAATTTCAAAGAGGAAATGAAAAAGAGGAAAACACCATATTTAGCTGTTATAAACAAAATTGATTTATTGTCTATAGATAAATTACAAGAACTTAAGAAAAGAGAAACCCTTAAAGATGCCATATTTGTATCTATAAAAGATCTGGATACTATGGGTAAATTAAAATCACATTTAGTAACAGAGTTACAAGATGAGGCGGACAATACATTAATAGGAGACCTAGTTCCTTATAATGGGAAAGTTATACTTGTAATTCCTATGGATTCAGAAGCACCAAAAGGCAGATTAATCCTTCCACAAGTACAAGTAATTAGAGATTGCTTGGATCATGGGATTAAGACTTATATAGTTAGAGATACAGAGCTGGAAAGTTCTCTTGATGATATTAAAGATGTAGATTTAGTAATTACCGATTCTCAGATATTTAAAAAAGTCCAAAAAATTATTCCTGAAGATATGAAATTAACTAGTTTCTCTATTTTAATGGCAAGACAAAAGGGTGATATTCAGAAATTAATCAATGGGGTAAAAGCCTTAGAAAGATTAAACTTAATAGATAACCCAAAAATCCTTATAATGGAAAGTTGTTCTCACAATACATCTCATGAAGATATTGGAAGGGTGAAGATTCCCAATTTAATAAACAAATATTTAAATAAAGATATAGAATTCACCTTTAAAATGGGCCAAGATTTCCCAAAGGATATTAAAGAATATGATTTAGTAATCCATTGTGGTTCCTGTATGTTTAATAGAAAGACAATGCTAAGAAGAATAGATTTATGTAATGAAAAAGGTGTAAGCATTACTAATTATGGGGTTATACTAGCATATTTAGCCGGTATACTAGATCGAGCAACAGAGTTTTTAGAACCCTAGGTGCACCGGGGACGGTTCTTTTTGCACTTAAGTGATCAAACAATGCTTGACAGATTCTATAATTATGGTAGTATTTAATTAGATTGAATAACAAGCTCATATATGTCTCATAATAGGGTTGAGACGTTTCTACTAAGTGACCATTAATCACTTAACTATGGGCGAAAGTGTACCTAGGGTTCCGAGGATTTATCCTGCTGGACCGAGCGGTACAGATGCTACTTATGTAGTATTACACCGAAGGGATAAAAGCCCAGTCGGGTAGGTTTCGCTTGACCTGCCC
>CAZAGS010000054.1:0-9770 GCA_964484955.1 uncultured Tissierellaceae bacterium | reverse complement strand
ATTTATCTTTAAGGCTAATTTGTGGCCTGACCTGCCTGGGTTTGCCCCATATTCACTCATAGCTTCCATTGTACTTTTATATACAATTTCCGGCTTAGGAAATGTAGTGGCAGCATTATCAAAATATGTCAAAATTTTCACTCCTTATTATTCAACGGACTCTATATCTATAAAATTAAACTCTTCAACATCAAATAGTCCAATGTCAGTTAATTTAAGTTTTGGTATTACTGGAAGTGCCATAAAAGCCAAAGTCATAAATGGATCTATTTTTGGATTTACCTTAAGTAGATCATAGGATATTTGCATCATTTCTTTTAATGTACTATTAGTATTGTGTATATCTCCACTTGTCATTATACCACCTATTTCAAGTGGCAAGCTTTTTAAAACAGCTCCATTACTTACTATTGTAATTCCTCCACCGATCTTCTCAAGTTCTTTTATAACCTTCAGTATATCTTGATCATTGTCGCCAACAACTAATATATTATGAGAATCGTGAGCTATAGTTGAACCAATTGCTCCATTTTCTATTTGAAATCCTTTAATAAGTCCTATGCCTATATTTCCAGTTCCTTTATGTCTTTCAACAACAACTAGTTTTAGAATATCATTGTTGGAATATTTAAATATTCCATCTTTACTATCGACACCCAATACTAACCTGTCTGTAACTAAGCTATCTGATATTACTCCTATAACATTAGCTGATTTTCCTTTTATATAGAGGTCTAAGTCTTTTAGTTTTATATTAGCTATTTTTACAGAATTCTTCATATACTCTGGTAAATAAGGTTGAGGGTCAAATAGAGCTTTGCTATTTTTAGCTACTAGTTTTCCATCCTTAAATACCATACTAATATTCATTTTATTTAAATCCCCTATAACTACTAAGTCTGCTTTATAACCTGGTGCTACTGCACCTTTCTTTTTAAGCCCATAACATTCACAAGCATTTATGGTAGCTATTCTAATTGCGTCAATTGGGTCTAAACCTGCCTCTATTGCTAATTTTATATTAAAGTCTATGGTTCCTTCTCGTATTAAGTCCTCTGGATGTTTATCATCTGTACAAAATAAAAATCTTCTTAGATTATCTTTATTAACTAGTGAAATTAAATTACGTAAATCTCTTGCAGCAGACCCTTCCCTAAGAAGTATATACATACCTAGTCTTAATCTTTCTTCTGCTTCCTTTAATGTAGAAGACTCGTGTTCAGTCTTTACCCCTGCAACAACATATGCATTAAGGTCTTTTCCACTTATCATTGGTCCGTGACCATCTATAATCATATCTTTTGCAAGTACTAGTTTGTCTAGTATTTGATCATCAGCATTTATTACCCCTGGATAGTCCATCATTTCTCCAAGGCATATTACGCTTTTTTCATTTAATAAGGTGGCTAAATCTTCAGCTAGTAATATAGCTCCAGAGTTTTCAAATTTTGTAGCTGGTACACAGGATGGCAATGCTATATATACATCTAGTGGTGATTTTTTACTTTCATCAATAATATACCTTATACCATCTAATCCTTTTACATTTGCTATCTCATGAGGGTCAGCTATTATAGATGTTACACCTCTAGCTACTATAACTTTTGCAAATTGTGAAGGCGATGACATGGAAGATTCAATATGGACATGACTATCTACAAATCCAGGCGATAGAAAGGCCCCTTGTAAATCTATCTCCTTATGACCACTATAATCACCAATACCAACTATTATACCATTATCAATTGCCACATTTGATTTGATAATCTCACTTGTAAATACATTTATAATATTTGCATTTTTTAGAACTAATTCTGATTTTTCTTGGCCTCTAGCTTTTTGGATTAAACTTTTCAATTGCTCTTTCATACAATTCACCCCTAATACCTATTTATATATAATTATATCATACCTTATAACGGTTATTAAATAAAGAAAAAACCCAACAAAATAATATTTGTTGGGTCTTTGTGTTTATATATTACTATCCTAATCTTTCATAAACCTTTTCAATTAATTTTGACTTTAGACGTTTACCATCTTTAAGAAGAGCGCTTACTTTGCCTTCCATTTCTTTCTTATATTCCATATCTTTAACACTTAGTAAGTTTATAGTAACGTTAAATAGAGCTCCTTCTAGTCCTGTATATGCTAGTAATGTTCCTACTCCAACATCTGTTATAGCATTTACATTACCATAGTTAGCAAATACTTCTTGTAATTCTAGAACTCTGTAACATTCTTCAGCACATTTTAGAGGAACTTCTAATGCATGCTTGTATCCTTCTTGTATAGCATTTGATCTAGCTTTCTTTTCTTCATCAGTTTCCTTTGGCATTTTAAAAGCTGTCATTACATCATCAAAAGCAGTGGAATCTTCGTCAATTATCTTGCTAAGACTATTTATTTTTTCTGTCATTTCGTCGAAAGCTTTTTTCATTTCTACTTTTACATCATCTGATAATTCGCTCCAAATTTTCTTATCAATTGTTAGAGTTCCTACCATATTAGTTAATGCCCCACCTAGGCTTCCTGCTAATGCAGATACACTACCTCCACCTGGTGTTGGATTATCACTTGCTACTACATCAATAAATTCTTGTAAACTGTTATTAATAAACAATTTAGCCACCTCCATAATTTTATCTTTCAATTATTGACTATTAATTTATATTAATACCCTCTAAAAGGTAATAATACCATCTATAATGATTTTTGCCTTGCCTCCAACTTTCACTTTATATCCTTCTTCATCTTCGTCTATATAACAATAAATTTGACTAGGTCTATTTAAAGAATCTCCTTGTAAAGATATAATAGAATTAGATGAAATTAGATTGTTTTTCTTTAAATAATATATTAATGCTCCATTTGAGGTCCCAGTTGCTGCTTCTTCATTTATTCCTACAGCAGGTGCAAAGTTTCTGGTATAAACCACATCAGAATCTGGATCCGGCAAATAAAAAGCATGTACACCAATTGTGTTTATTTCTGAAGTATAAACACCCAAGTTACAGAAATCTACTTCTAGATTATCTAAAAGTTCTTTGCTTTTTAATGGCAAAATAATATCTGGCAAACCAGTGCTAATTATTTCGGGATCTATATACTTATGACCAATACCAATACCATCTATTTTTAAATTCATTGCACTTAGTACATTATTTAGGTTACTAACATATCCTAAGGATTTAGGTGGAGCTTGCTCCATTACAATCCAATCTACTTCTCCCTCTGTGTAATGCAGTTCTAATGGAAGCTTGCCTGCTTTGGTTAATTGATTAACCACCTTGATTCCATTTTGTATGGGTTTTATATATCCTTTCAAGGCTAGGGTATGAAAAGTAGCAATAGCACCATGTCCACAAAGATCCACTTCAGAAGTAGGTGTAAAGTATCTTACTCTATATAGATTATCATCTACTTGGACTACAAAGGCAGTTTCACTTACATTCATTTCATTTGCGATTCTTTGCATTTCAAATTCTGATAGACCAAAGGCATTTGGTATTACTACAGCTGGATTCCCACCAAAGGCAGTGTCTGTAAATGTATCTACTTGAAACATATTTATTTCCATGATATCCCTCCTAGAATATTTAATTAAATGTTCCACGTGGAACATTTAACCTATAAGCAGATCATAAATTCTTTCTAGGTCTTCCTCTCCATAGTATTCTATCTCAATTTTACCTTTTTTATCACCAATATTCAAGTTTACCTTGGTACCTAAGGCCCTCATTAAATTATCTTCCAAATCCATGACATAAGGATCCTTACTAACTAAGGGGTCTTTTGCCTTTTTTATATTCTTTTTTTTCTTGACCTCTGTTTCTGTGTCTCTAACATTTAAATTAAAATGGATTATCTTTTCCGCTAATTCTACTTGTTCACTAGGATCTTTTATGCCTAATAAAACCTTACCATGACCACTGCTAATTTTGCCTTCTTGTATATAACTTATTATCTTTTCATCTAAATTTAATAATCTCATGGTATTTGTTATATAGGTTCTACTTTTACCCAGTGTATTACTGATCTCCTCTTGTTTTAAGTTAAACTTATCAATTAAATGTCTATAGGCTAAAGCTTCTTCTATGGGATTTAAATCTTCTCTTTGAATGTTTTCAATTAAAGCTAACTTTGAGGCATTTTCTACATCCATTTCCTTTACTATACATGGAATTTCTTCTAGTCCAGCTAGTAAAGATGCTCTATATCTTCTTTCACCAGCAACAATTTCATATTTGTCTTTTGTCTTTCTAACTATTATTGGTTGAATTACTCCATGAACTTCAATTGATTTTGACAATTCTTTTAAGCTATCATCAGAGAACTGTTTTCTAGGTTGATCAGCTCTTGGAATTATTTTGCTTAAAGAAATGTTTTCAATTCTATTTTCATATGATGTAGTATTATTTAATAATAATTCTTCCACTATAGGCTTATCACCTATAAGAGCAGATAATCCTTTGCCAAGTCCACGTTTTGGTGCAGCCATAATATCCCTCCTAGAAATCCTTATTCTTCAATCAAGTCTAAAAACTCTTCTGCTAAGTCCATATAGGATTCAGCACCCTTTGATTTTAAATCATAATCCATAATAGATAATCCATGTGATGGAGCTTCAGCAAGTCTTACATTTCTTGGAATAATACTAGTATATACCTTGCCTTTGAAGAAGTTTTTTACTTCTTCCACTACTTGTATAGAAAGGTTTGTCCTACCATCAAACATACTTAAAACTACACCCTCTATCTCTAGATTTGGGTTATAGCTTCTTCTAACTAATTCTATAGTTTCAAATAATTGACTTACTCCTTCTAGTGCAAAATATTCACATTGAATAGGAATAATAACACTATCAGAGGCAATTAAAGAAATAACACTAAGAATACCAAGAGAAGGTGGACAATCAATAAATATAAAATCATAATCATCTTTTATTTGGATCAGCTTATCTTTAAGTCTTTCTTCCCAATTTTCTTCTCTAGCTAATTCTATTTCCAATCCAGCTAATTGATTGTTAGATGGAATAATACTTAAATTTTCAGCTGAAGTTGGGACTATTGCATGCTTTATTGGTAAATTCATAGCTAATACATCATAAATTAAATACTCAACTTGGGACTTTTCTAAGCCAAGTCCAGATGTAGAATTTCCTTGTGGATCCAAGTCAATTAAAAGTATGTTTTTACCCAATTTACCAAGTCCAGCGGATAAATTTATAGAAGTAGTTGTTTTACCAACTCCACCTTTTTGGTTGAATATAGATATTATCTTTCCCATTTTATGCACCTCAAATTTTCACCTTATAACTTACTATGAATAAAGCCTAACATTTTAAATATAAATTTTATCTTATTCATAGCCTTACTCTATATGATATCAGATTTAAAGATTAATACAAAGAAAAAATGTTCCACGTGGAACATTTTTTCTATATATCATATATTAAAGTTACTTTTTTGGTATTTTAATACTTACTTCAACATAATCTCCTTTATCCACTTCACTATAGTCTGCATTTATACCATAATCTACTATGGCTTTATAAGCCTTCTTTATGGTATTTAGATATATTCTAACATTTATTAGTGATTTTACACTTTGATTAGGAACTTCTTCATTGTTTCTCATCTTCTTTAGAATATCCTCAACCAACATTTCTGTACTATTTACATTCAAATTATTTTTTATACTTTTTTCTAGTACCATTAATTTTAAATCGTCATCAGGTAATTTTAAAATCGCTCTTCCATGTCTTTCTGTTAAACCTTCAGTTACTAGGGCCCTTTTTATTTCTGTAGGTAATTTTAACAATCTAATTTTATTAGCTATAGTAGATTGTGATTTCCCAATTTTCTCAGCTAATTCTTTTTGAGTAAACTTATGATCTATAATTAGATTATTATAACCTTCCGCTTCTTCTATAAAATTTAAATCTTCTCTTTGTAAATTTTCAATCATGGCTATCATAGCAGATTCTTTGTCCTTATATTCTAATACGATTGCAGGAATATTAATAAGTTCTGCTAACTCCGATGCTCTCAGACGTCTTTCACCAGCAATTAACTCATAGGTCTCTTTTGATAACTTTCTAACACTAATAGGTTGAATAATTCCAAATATTTTTATGGATTGAGACAATTCTTCTAATGCAAGCTGATTAAAGCTCCTTCTAGGCTGGTATGGGTTCGGTCTAATAGATTGTATGGGTATATTGATTATCTCTCGTTGTAGGTCCATTTAAACACCCTCTTTTTTTTAGTATATATATATATTCTCTATTATAATATTATTTCCTCCCATATTTCCCAAAAATATTAATACAAAATCCACTATATTATAGTGGATTTTTTCTAGGTTTGCCTCCGCCTCTAGGATATTTTGTCGGAGTATGTTTAATTTTTTCTATTATTATCAAAGAATGTACAATATCGCTTTTAGGAATTGTTATTAATTTCTCTTCAACAACTTTGCCTCCTAAGATTTTTATTGCATTTTTACTAAGTTTTATTTCTTCACTTATTTCTGGTCCCTTCATAGATATAAAATATCCACCAACTTTTACAAAAGGGATACAATATTCGCTAAGCACATCTAAAGATGCAACAGCTCTTGAAATACAAATATCATATTTCTCTCTATATTCAGGTCTAATACTTAATTCTTCTGCTCTTCCATGTATTGCTTCTATAGTTTTTAATCCTAATTGGTCTATTACTTCTTGTAAAAAGATTATTCTCTTATTTAAGCTATCTAAAAGGCTTACTTGCAAATCTTCATTCATTATCTTTAATGGTAATCCAGGAAAACCTCCACCTGTACCTATGTCAATAATCTTCTTATTCCCTTGAAATAGGCCCGTAACCAATGGAGTCAAGCTATCTAGAAAGTGTTTTATATCTACTTCATCATCTTCTGTAATAGCCGTAATATTAATTTTTTCATTCCATTCTTTTAATAGTTCTTTATATATTGAAAACTTTGATTTTTGTTCATCTGATAAATCCAGATTTAAATCTCCAACCCCATCTATCAAAACATCTATATTATTCATTTTTCAAGCCCTCTCTTCGTTTTTGCTCAAGGTATATTAGAAGCATATTGATATCCGATGGAGATACTCCTGATATTCTAGAAGCTTGACCAACTGAATCAGGTCTAATAAGATCCAATTTTTGTCTTGCCTCATTGCTCAAGTTCTTAACCAGTCCATAATCTAAATTAGGATCCAATCTCTTGTTTTCTAGTTTTTTAAATTGCTCTATTTGAATCATTTGCTTTTTAATATAGCCTTCATATTTTATATGTGTTTCTACTTGTAGTCTAATTTCCCTTAATAAATCTTCTCTATTGGGATCAAGTATTTTAGTCATTTCATAAGTTAGTTCCGGTCTTCTAATTAGTTCAAGCATTGATACTGGTGTCTTTAAAGGGGTAGTATTTAAGCCTTCTAATACCTTATTTGTCTCTTCACTAGGGTTTAATTTAACCATCTTCAATCTTTCTAATTCCTTTTCAACTGCTAGTTTTTTACTAATAGTTTTATGGTATCTCTCTTCGGTCACTAAACCTAAATCATAACCCTTTTTTGTTAATCTTAAGTCTGCATTATCTTGTCTTAATGTTAATCGATACTCAGCACGTGATGTCATCATTCTATAAGGTTCTTCTGCTCCCTTGGTTACTAGGTCATCTATTAGCACACCAATGTAAGCTTCTGACCTGTCCAATATAAAAGCTTCTTCACCTTTAATATTTAAAACAGCATTAATACCTGCCATAAGTCCCTGTGCCGCAGCCTCTTCATAACCTGAAGACCCATTTATCTGGCCAGCAAAAAATAAGTTTTCTATTTGTTTGTGCTCTAAGTTTCTTTTTAATATCATAGGATCAATTGCGTCATATTCTATAGCATAGGCCGGACGCATAAACTTCACGTTTTCTAATCCAATTATATGTCTATACATTTCTACTTGCACTTCTTCTGGCAATGAGGAAGAAACACCTTGTACATACATTTCCTTAGTAGAAAGGCCCTCTGGTTCTATAAATACCTGGTGCCTATCATTTTCTGAAAATCTTACTACCTTATCTTCAATGGAAGGACAATATCTAGGCCCTTTACCATCTATATCTCCTGCATACATCGGGGAACGATATAGGTTTTCTCTTATAAAATCATGCATTACAAGAGTTGTATAAGTTAGATAGCATGGTTCTTGTTCTAGATCATACTTCTTTTCCATATTTAGAAAAGAAAATGGTATTACTTCTTCATCACCTGGTTGTATTTCCATTTTAGAATAATCAATACTATCCTTATGAACTCTAGCAGGAGTACCTGTCTTCATTCTTCTCAGGTCAAATCCTTTATTTATTAGGGATTCAGATAATAATATTGATGGGCTCATTCCATCAGGTCCACTAGCATAGTTTACCTCACCAATGTGTATTCTTCCTTTAAGATAGGTTCCAGATGCTAATATAACCACTTTACAAGGATAAACAGCTCCAGTTCGAGTTATCACACCTTGTACTTTGTTATTATCTGTCATTATATCAACTACTTCAGCTTGATATAAGGTCAAATTTTCCTCATCTTCTAATACTTTCTTCATTTCACTATGATAGACCTTTTTATCAGCCTGTACTCTTAGTGAGTGTACTGCAGGTCCTTTAGATGTATTTAACATTTTACTTTGTATAAATGATTTATCTATATTAAGGGCCATCTCTCCTCCCAGGGCATCTATCTCCCTAACTAAGTGACCTTTACCCGTACCACCTATATTTGGATTGCAAGACAGGGCAACTATAGAGTCTAAACTCATAGTTAAGATTAAAGTCTTCATACCCATTCTTGAACTTGCCAAGGCAGCCTCAACACCTGCATGACCAGCACCAATTACTACAACATCATATTCTTCTCTTATAAATTGTGTAACCTCTTTCATATAATCACCTTTCTATTGTTTCAATTCACAGTTCACAATGCACAATGCACAACGCACAATTAAAGTCAAAAGAGTAGATTCTTCGTGAGTCAGCTTTATACTGCCCGTCTCAGAATGACATAACCATCGGGCCAGCAAAGCTAGCCCCTATCATTGTTTTCGTTATTCACTATTCACTATTCACTATCCTTCCTACTTTCCTAAACAAAACTCTGCGAATATTTTATCTATTATATCTTCTGAAACTGAGTCTCCCGTTATTTCTCCTAGGTTTTCCCAACAATTTCTTAAATCTACCTCTATACAATCTAGTGGTACCAATGATTCTATATCATTTAAGGCAGAGTCAATGTTTTCTAATGCTAATTCCAGTTGATTTTTATGTCTCATATTATTGATTATTATGTCTGAATCAATTTCAACCTGGCCTGAGTAAAACATTTCTTTAATACTAGATTCTAGTATATCTACACCTATGCCACTTGTTATAGAACTTGAAATTACTTGCCTGCCATTTAATAGGTGTTTTAGGTGTTCTTCATCATATAGTGAATCTAAATCAGTTTTATTTAGTAAGGCTATAGCTTTTTTATCTTTAATAAGTTCAATTATACTATAATCCTCTTCACTTAATTCTCTAGAAGCATCGAATACTGCTATTATAAGGTCTGCACTTTCAACAGTATCCTTAGCCCTATCTACCCCTATTCTTTCAACTAAATCTTCTGTATCCCTGATACCAGCAGTATCAACTATTTTTAAAGGTATACCATCTATATTAATAAATTCTTCTATTATATCTCTAGT
>CAZAGS010000053.1:6726-9812 GCA_964484955.1 uncultured Tissierellaceae bacterium | reverse complement strand
GCATTTTAACCTTTTCTGGAGTTATAGGTAGGTCCCGAATTCTGATTCCAACTGCATTATAGACTGCATCTGCAATAGCTGGTGGTACTGGGTTTGTAACTACTTCACCAATTGATTTTGCACCATAAGGTCCACTAGCGTCATATCCATCTGCGAATTCTACAAGGATATTATTTATATCCATTCTACAAGGTATTTTATATTGCATAAAACTATTGCTAATAAGTTTTCCTCTTTTAGTTTCCTTTACTTCTTCAAATAATGCCATTCCAATTCCTTGAACAATTCCACCTTCTGCTTGTATTCTTGCTAATTTAGGGTTGATTACTGTTCCACAATCAATGACTGATACAAAATTAATTAAATCGACTTTACCAGTTTCAAGATCTACTTCTACCTCTGCAAAACCAGATATAAATGGTGGTGCTAGGTCAACTGTAGCAAATGAACCTGTAGCAGTTAATTGAGTATGAGGTCTTCTATAAATAAGTTTGTTACTTAAATCTATTAGAGATATGCTTTTGCTCTTGTCTTTTGATTGAATATTATTACCATCAAATACTGTCTGACTAATATCAAGACCCAGTTCTCTAGCCCCTTCTTCTATTATCTTTTCTCTCATTTTCAAGGCTGCTTCTTTCACTGCATTTCCGGAAAAATATGTTGTTCCAGAGGCATAGGCTCCCACATCAAATGGAGTAAGTTCTGTATCTGCCGAAAATACTGATATTATATCATTTGATACTCCTATTCCTTCAGCGGCAATTTGCTTTAATATGGTATCACTGCCAGTACCTATATCCGCAGCACCAGTTAATAGTGTGAATGTTCCTCCTTCATCAAATCTAATAGTAGCTGATGCAGTATCTATTCCTGGTATTCCAGACCCTTGCATAGCAATGGCCATTCCTACTCCGCGTATTCTGCTAGGGGATATTTCTTTTCTTGGATACTTATGATCCCAATCTATTAACTGTTTTCCCCTATCTACACAGTATTCTAATTCACAACTATCCATGATTATGGGATCTTTGCCTGCTCCAACTGTAGTCATATTAAACAATGGAGATGTCCCACCTTTTTCAATCATATTCTTTTGTCGTAATTTTAATGGGTCCATATTTAATTCTACAGCCAATTCATTTATTGCAGACTCAAGGGCAAATGTACCTTGTGTAACACCATAACCTCTAAAGGCCCCCCCAGGGGTACGATTTGTGTATATTGCTTTTCCTGTAAATCTTGATGATTCTACTTTATTATATAGGGGCAAGGATTTATATCCTGCAGCACCTAAAACAGTGGCTGCATGTTCTCCATATGCACCAGTATCAGATATTGCATTCATATCTATTGCCTTAATATTGCCTTTTTTGTCAGAACCAATGGTAACTTCTATATGCATTGCATGTCTGGTAGTTGAAGATTCAAAAGTTTCCCTTCTATCATATATAATCTTTGAAGCTTTTCCGGTCTTATAGGTTACAAGAGCTGGGTAAAATTCTATTTGTACTGTTTGTTTTCCACCAAATCCTCCACCAATTCTAGGTTTTATTACCCTGACTTTATTTATTGGAAGGCCTAATGCTAGAGCTACGTCTCTTCTGGCATGAAAGGGTATTTGGGTAGATGAAACTATTACTAATCCTCCATATTGATCAATATATGAAAAGGCTCTATAGCTTTCCATCATTCCATGGCCTTGTGCCTGTGTGAAGTAATTTCTTTTTATAACTAGATCACAATTCTTTAAACTTTCTTCTACATTGCCATCAGAAAAATTATATACTGCTGCTATATTCTTTTCTGGATCAAAACCTTTGTCCATATTCATAAAAACTCTATCTGAAAAATGTAATTTGCTTGGATGCTTTTCTGCCTTAAATACATCTAGAACAGGCTCATAAATTTCATATTCTACCTTTATCATTTTAAGGGCTTTTAAAGCTACTTCTTCTGTATCAGCAGCTACAATTGCCACTTCATCTCCTACATATCTTACATATTCATCTAGAATATACTTATCATAAACAGAAGGCTCAGGATATGATTGTCCTGCCCTAGTATATAAATTCTTAGGTACATTTTTATGGGTAAATATGATTTCAACTCCAGCTAACTTTTCTGCTCTTTCAGTATTAATATTAATAATCTTAGCGAAAGCATGGGGACTTCTAAGTATTTTTATAATCAAACAGTCCTTAGGGGCAAGGTCGTCTGTATATGCAGGTTTTCCTGTTACTAAATGCATTCCATCAACTTTTGATATGGGTAGTCCTACAGAATTTCCACTTAATTTCATTACTCCACCTCCATATACTTCATAATGGCCCTAAGTTGTCCTACATATCCTGTACACCTACATAAATTCCCTGTTAAATATTGACTTATTTCCTTTTCACTTGGGTCATGTAGTTCTTTCTTCATAGCAATAACTGTTAATATAAGACCTGGGCTACAATATCCACATTGGTCTACTCCTTCATCCACAAGAAATCCTCCTAATTTCTTCTCTTCTTCGGATATACCTTCAATTGTGGTTATTGCCTTGTTGCTTGCTCTTATAGCAAAATAGGAGCATGAAAGTGTAGGCTTACCATCAATTAATATAGTACAAACCCCACATGAGCCTGTATCGCAAGCTTTCTTTACACTTAAATAGCCATATCGCCTAAGTACTTCTACTAAATATTCATCTGCTTTTATTTCAAATACCTTTTTAATACCGTTAATGGTTATATTTATATTCACTTTTCCACCTCCAAAATAGCCCTTTTTACTAATACTTTACAAAGTTCTCTTCTGTACTCTGCAGAACCCCTATTATTAGTGCCAAAGTGAATTTCATTAGCAGCTATTTCTCCAGTTTTACTGGCAACTTCCTGGTTAATTTCAACTCCATTCAGGTAGTCCATAGCTTCATAGGCTAAAGTAGCTCTTCTTGGCCTAGCCCCTATGGAAATCCTATATTTATTATTAATTTTGCTAATAGCAACAGATAATATAGCATAATCTACAGCAGAATTTCTAAATGTTTGAAATGAGCTTTTTTCAATATTCTTGCTTATTATTATCTTCTCTAAAAC
>CAZAGS010000053.1:0-6626 GCA_964484955.1 uncultured Tissierellaceae bacterium | reverse complement strand
AAACTAGTCATAGCACCTATTTCAATTTCCGAACCAAGATCCTTTATATAGTCTAATCCAGCTTGAGATAGGTCTATAGCCAAGCCTATTCTTCTATGGCCCATTCTTAGGAAGCAGCCACCGCCAATTAATCTAGCAGATTTTTTACTTATTAAAGCTTGGTATGCCTGGGATGGACTTTCAGGAGCAATATATTCACCAAATGTTATCATTGCAACTCTCCTTTCTTTTAAATAATAATCTAATCTCGCCATTTTTATTATCTCTATTCTATATTACTTTTGAAGGAATTCCTAGTAGGTATTTATACAAATTTTGTCACTCTAAAGAGAAGAAGTTAGGCCTAATTTGTATTAACTATATAATTGAAATATAAGGAATTGGTTTATTCATTAACAAGTCTAAATTGTAATTCATATACTATATTGAACAAACTTATGAAAGGAAGATCTAAATGAAAAACTATTATAATAAGGAAGAAAATTATTACCATTGCATTAAATGTATCGATTTAAGTGATCATGGACCAGAGCCATATGTAGTAAATATTAATGAGGCTACAATACAAAATACTAACTTTAGAACTGCTTTATGGACAGGAAATTACTTGCAACTTACACTAATGAGCATTAATCCTAAAGAAGACATTGGCCTAGAAGTTCATTACGATGTGGACCAGTTTATCCGAATAGAAGAAGGTCAAGGGTATGTGGTAATGGGTGATAGTCCAGATAATCTGTATTTTCAAGAAAGAGTTTATGATGATTCTGTAATATTATTACCTGCAGGTAAATGGCACAATATAATAAATATAGGCTGTATACCTCTTAAATTATACTCAATTTATGCACCACCAGAACACCCTCACGGAACAATTCATAAAACTAAAGAGGATGATGTAGGACACTATAATTATTAATTAAAATAACCGGAGTATCCATACTCTGGTTATTTTTTTACTGAGAAATTATTAGTGTATATTAATTTAAAATCGACTAACTTCTACAAGTTATGTTATACTGAAATAAGTAAAAAGTAATTGCTCTAAAATTTGCATTACAGTAAATATATTATCAAATTCTAATAATTGAGGTGAATATTATGGATACTAAAGAAATTAAAGCCTATCAAAAGTTTAAAAACTATGATAAATTATTACTAATTTTTGTTTTGTCAATAATCATTTACATAATAGCAGCACTTAATAATAATGCATTTCGCAGTATAATACCTCTAAAAGACTATCTGACATGGCATACAATATTAGAGTTTGCTAGTATACTTGTTTCATTTTCTATATTTACAGTTACATATTTTATTTATGAAGAATCACAGAATCTCCAAATGATTATATTTGGATCTGTATTTCTCTTAATGGGTTTTCTTGATATATTTCATACATTCAGTTTTAAAGGTATGCCAGATTTTTTTATAGCAAACGATACAGCAAATAGGGCAACAACCTTATTTATTCTCTCAAGACTCCTTGGAAGTTTGGGATTTATGTACGCTATTACTATCCCTTCAATATTTATTTCTAAAATAAAAAAAGAATTTTTTGCCGTAATAACAACTATCTTTTCAATTATATTGTTTTTAATAGTTACATATTATCCTAATTTTTTTCCTCCTATGTATATAGAAGGCCAAGGTCTCACTACTATTAAAATCCTTCTGGAATATTTGGTAATAATTATTTTAGCAATATCATTTATTATTATTTTAGCTCAATATAGAAAAACTAACTCTGATATACAATATAAATATATGATAGCTTTACTATTATTAATGTTTAGTGAATTTGCTTTTACTAGTTATGGAAGTATTTATGATGCCTTTAATTATATAGGACATTTATATAAAGTAATAGCTTTTGCTATCTTGTATCAATCCATATATATTGAAAACGTAACTAATCCTTTTATAGAAATGAGAAAAGCTGAAAATGAACTAAAAAGATATTCAGATAATCTTAGTAAAATTGTAAAGCAAAGAACTCAGGAACTAGAAAAGTTAAATGATATATTGTTAAGTGATATTGAGTACGCAAAAGAAATGCAGCGTTGCTTATTGCCTACCCAATTACCAAAGGATATGTCTGTATCCTTTGATGCGGTATATTTGGCCGCTGAAAAGCTTAGTGGCGACTTCTATAATGTTGTCAAATTAGATGAAAGTAATATAGCAATCTATATTGGTGATGTATCTGGTCATGGCATTTCTGCTGCAATGTTGACAGTATTTGCATATCAAAATGTTGTACATTTAAAACGCTTAAAAGAAAAAGATGAAGCAGGAAGTGGATTTATTAAACCTGGGCTGGTTCTAGAGTCTATTTATAAAAGTTTTAACAGAACAAATATTAATGATGAAAAATATATAGTAATGCTATATGGAATTTATAATATAAAAAATAAGTCTTTTCAATATTCCTCGGCAGGAATTAATGTATCACCTTATATTATTAAAAGCTCAGGTGAGATATTAGAATTGAATGCTAAAGGTTTCCCAATTTGCAAATTTGAGAATTTTGTATCTCCCTCTTACGAAAATAGAACTATACAGTTAGAAACAGGTGATAAATTATTATTTTATTCTGATGGACTCGTAGATGCTAAGAATAAAAATGGAGAGGTATATGGACAAAAAAGATTAAAGAATATATTGAAGAATAAGCTTGATTCTAATTCATCAGACCTAAATATAGCAATTAAAAAAGACTTTTACAGACATATAGGCCCTGATAATGCTTTAATGGATGATGTAACATTTGTAACAATGTCCATAGAAAATTAAAAACCTTATTAGATTCCAGCATAGTGGAGGAGAATACTTATGAAACGAAAAGATTTTATACTTGCAATATTGGTCGTAATAGTTTGGGGTGCAAATTTCACAGTAATTAAATTGGGATTAAATGGTGTGCCCCCATTATTACTAGTTACATTAAGGTTTACTTTAGTTGCATTTCCAGCAGTATTTTTTATTAAACCACCAAAAATTTCACTTAAGGATTTACTACTATATGGATTTACAGTTGGGGTAGGACAATTCGGTTGTTTGTTTTATGCCATGCACATTGGTATGCCTGCAGGATTATCATCTATATTGCTTCAATTACAAGCTTTTATATCCCCCATTTTAGGATACTTATTATTTAAAGAGAAATTCAAGACTAAGCAATTAGTAGGGTTTCTAATTGGGGCTTTAGGATTAATTGTAATAGGTATAGCTTCTACGTCCAAAGATATAGGGTCTATACCTCTTAGTGCTATTTTACTTATGATATGTGCGCCTATATTTTGGTCGATTTCAAATATTGTAGTAAGAACTGCATCAGAAAAGGCAAAGGAAAAAGATGAGCAACTTGATATGCTAAGTTTAGTTGTATGGGGAAGCCTTGTACCACCAATTCCTACTTTAATATTAGCTTTATTAATTGATTCTCCACAAACTCTTATAAATTCAATTACCAATTTAAATATTGTTTCAATATTTGCAGCTCTATACCTAGCTTTCGGCTCCACCCTATTTGGTTATGGATTTTGGAGTATGTTAATATCAAAGTATCCACTAAATAAGATTTCTCCATTATCCTTATTAGTTCCAATAACTGGCTTACTGACTGCCAGAATTGTTTTGCTTGAAAAACTCTCTAGGCTACAATGGCTTGGGGTTACAATTATAGTAATTGGCTTGATAATTACAAACATAGATTTTAAACAGATTACTTAAAAGCCCCCTAATCTATTATAGATTGGGGGCTCCTATTTTGATTAATTATATTTCAATAGAACATCAGCATATTCTGGTCTTGTTTGAAATCCCTTTTTTGCATAAGGGCATAATGGCATGATTTTTACATTTTTCTGTCTTGCCTGATTAACTATTTCAGCAACTAGTTTTCTTGCAATTCCTTGTCCTCCATAAGCTTCTTCAACAAATGTAATTAGTATTTTAGTAGTCTATTTTTTCTCTTATAAAATTATTATTTCTAAGATCATGATAAGCTTGTTGTATTTCCTCTGCAGTATTCATTACAATTGGTCCTGCCCATGCTATATCCTCATTTAAGGCAAATGATTTGACATATAATACTTGAGCCTTTTCATCTGTGCTTTTAATATGGACACTATCCCCTTCTGTAAGTTTTACTGCTGTCTTCTCTTTTATTAACTCATCACCAACATATATCTGTCCCATAAGAGTAAATAGCATTACAGATGCTTCATTTTCAGTATTTATTGTAATACTAGAATCTTCTTCAAGATGGATGTCATAATAATCTAATGGTAGATGGTCTCCTTTATATCCTTCAATTTCTTGGTAGGACCCTGCAAGAACTCTAACCATTGCCCCATCTACTTGAACTTCTTCGATTTCATCTCTTTTTATACTATTATAACTAGGTTTGCTCATTTTATCTTTTGCTGGAAGGTTTAACCAAAGTTGTACTCCTAGAAGCCTATCTGCAGCAGGAACTTGCTCTTCATGTAGAATTCCTGATCCTGAATTCATCCATTGAACTTCTCCATCACCTATGGCATCTTCATTACCTAGACTATCTTTGTGTACCATTTTACCTTTATATAAGTAGCTTATAGTTTCGATTCCTCTATGTGGATGTATTGGAAAACCTGCAGTATAATCATCTGGGTTGGTACTATCAAAAGAATCCAGCATTAAAATTGGGTCAAAATCTTTCGTAGTCTCATGTCCTAATACTCTTACAAGGCTAACTCCTGCTCCATCCTTTGTTCTAAAGCCTGTTACTTGTTTTTTAACTGTTCTTTTCATTTTAATACCTCCAAAGTAGTATTTTTTGTTTAAATCTTATGTTCTACCTACTTGCCCAATTAGGGATTTCAAGTCTTTCTTTATTCTTTCCTATTGATTTGCCAGGAAATCCTTCAATAATATTATTTTCTTCAAATCTATCTCTTTGTTTTATTAAAGAGCCCGCTTTAATTAAGCAGTTTTCCCCTATAATACTATAATCACATACTATGGAGCCTGCCTCAACAATACTATTAGTCCCAATAACTGTTCCGTGAATAGTAGAGTTAGGTCCAATAGTAACATTGTCATGGATAATTAATTCATTATCAGGTAATAAATGTAGTACTGAATTTTCTAATATTGTAACATTATGGCCTATTTTTATAGGACCATGGGAATTACCAATTATTCTAACACCTGAAGCTATGTAGGAATCAGCTCCTATTACAACATCTCCTGTAATCTCAGCCAAATTATCAATATAGGCAGAATCATCTACCTCAGGTAATTTCCCATTATATTCATATAGATTACTCATAGCACTTTTTCCCCTCTCATGTTCAATTATATTTTCTATAAATTCATCAAGTGTGGTATCATTACTTCTCATTCTTTTTATCATTTTCTCATCATTTTCATTTAAAGTTCTAATAACTCTAGCTGGCCTTCCTACAACTACAGAGCGAGATGGAATCACCATATCTTCAGGCACTATAGTTCCTTCACCAAATATACACATATCTCCAATTTTCGAACCTGGTAAAAATACAGTATTATTTCCAATTTCACATAGGTCTCCAATCTCAGCCCCTATGGTAACGGTCTTGTGTCCAAAAACAGTTTTACTGCCTACTTTCACTGGCTTTTCCTCTGTCCCTATTACAACTGAATTTTCCAGTACCCAAGATGAATTCCCTATAGTTACTGAGTCATTATGAGATCTAATGATGGTGCCTTGGGCAATATATGTATTATCTCCAAATCTAACTTTCCCAATAATTTTTGAAGAATCATCAATTCTTAAATTATTCATTTTTACCTCCTTTATAATTAAATAACTTTATGTATTAAATACCCTTAATTTCTATAAGATAACTATATGGTCGTGAAACTTGTATTAATAGTCTTTTCATGTTGGAAATAGTGGGAAAATGAAAGAGTTTTACCCACCCTTTCTTTTATCTTTTCTAATTCTAAAAGTTCTCTTGGAACATCACAAATAGTAAAATTACCGATAAGCTTTCCTGTTTCCTTAAGGACTAAACCATAACACCGTTCTTCCTTGTCTTTTAGCCAATCAAAATTCCATCGAGCATCCTCTTTATTTTCTAAGAGTCTCCTACCCATCATTTTACTCATTTCATCATCCATGGCATAATCACAAAAATCATCAAAGTCATCTTCATTAAATTTGCGTAAGATAAGTCGTTCTGTTTCTAAAAACATAAAGTTTTTCCTCCTAAAAATATAATTAATTCCTTATTGTTCTATTAATATACCAAAATAATATTAATCAGATATTTCAATTTCATTATAACAAATAGATTAGTTAATTTCTATCATGCCCCATTATCTATTGCTAAAAGATACACACCCCTAGCATAATTTCCGTAAGGGTGTGTAAAAGTAGATATTGTTTATTTACAAACTTGGGTTATTAATAATTCCGACGAATAAAGGTGCCTTATCCATACCTGTAATTATAAATATAAAAGGTCTATCCAGTATCATATCTGCTCTGCCTTCAGGCATTGCACTACCAAAATAATCGATTTGGGTAAATAAAGTCATTACTTGATCTTTATTCAATGTAAATTCACTAGGATCATTTCCCAGCTTTCCTCCTG
>CAZAGS010000052.1:0-10041 GCA_964484955.1 uncultured Tissierellaceae bacterium | reverse complement strand
GTTAACTAAGTTAGGAAATCTAACTTAGTTTTTTTTGTAAAATATGATACAATAGTTACAGATTTCAGAAAAGGAGAATGAAATGATTATATTAGGTATTGATCCAGGTATTGCTATTGTAGGCTGGGGTGTTATAAGTTGCATAGGGAATAACCTTAAGCCAATTGCTTATGGGTCTATAATTACTGATCCAAAAGAAGATTTTCCAGATAGGCTAAAAACTGTCTACGATGAACTACTGCAGATTATAGAAAAGTATAATCCAACTGATCTTGCCATTGAGGAATTATTTTTTAATAAAAATGCTAAAACAGTAATTAAAGTTGGACAAGCTAGAGGTGTTCAAGTATTAGCAGCTAAAAATATGGGTTTAGATATATTTGAGTACACCCCATTACAAATTAAACAAGCAGTAGTAGGTTATGGTAGAGCAGAAAAACATCAGGTCCAAGATATGGTAATGTTATTGTTAAACTTAAAAGAAAAGCCAAAACCTGATGATACTGCAGATGCTTTAGCAGTGGCCATTTGTCATAGTAGCTCTTTAAAGTTTAAAGACCAATTTAGAATGAAATAATTTAATAAGGGTGATTTAATGTTTGAATTTTTAATTGGAGATATTGTAAGTATTAATGATGACTATATTGTTTTGCAGAATAATGGAATAGGCTATAAAGTATTTACTTCAAGTAACTCTATAATGAATATAGCAGTTGGTAAAAGAGATCAAATGATATTTACTCAATTGCATGTAAGAGAAGATGGCTTGTTCCTTTTTGGATTTGTTACTGAAGAAGAAATGGAAATGTTTAGGCTCTTGTTATTAGTATCTAAAATAGGCCCTAAAGTAGGAATAGGAATATTATCTTCCTTAACGCCAGTTCAAATAAAAATAGCTATTATCAACAAGGATATTGAAAGCTTATGTAAAGCTCCGGGAGTAGGGAAAAAAACAGCTGAAAGAATTATATTAGAATTAAAAGATAGAATAGACACAAATATAGCTCTAGAAGATAATAGTGGACAAATATCTAGTAATAACGATTATAATGAAGCAATACAAGCACTTATGACATTAGGATATACAAAATATGAAATTGAAAAAGTTGTTAGGAAATTGGATATATCTAATATGAGTATAGAAGATATTATTAAAGTAGGGTTAACAAAATTATCTAAACATTAGAGAAGTAAAAAGGAGCAAAGATTATGGATGAAATTAATGATAGAATTATAGCAGAGAATTATATAGCAGAAGATGGAGAAAATGAATTTACTCTCAGACCTAAGTGGATAAAAGAATACATAGGACAAGATAAGGCCAAAGAAAAATTGAAGATATTTATTCAAGCTGCTAGAGGAAGAAGTGAACAATTGGATCATGTGCTTTTATATGGACCACCAGGTTTAGGTAAGACAACATTAGCCAACATAATTGCAAATGAGATGGGTGTTAATATTCGAGTTACTTCTGGACCGGCCATAGAAAGAGCGGGGGACTTGGCTAGCATTCTAACCAATCTTGGAGATGAGGATATTCTCTTTATTGATGAGATTCATAGGATTAATAGAACTGTAGAAGAAATATTATATCCAGCTATGGAAGACTTTGCTTTAGATTTAATAATAGGGAAGGGTCCATCTGCAAGATCTGTTAGAATTGACTTATCTAAATTTACTCTAATAGGTGCTACTACTAGAGCGGGTCTTTTATCATCTCCGCTTAGGGATAGGTTTGGAGTAATGTTAAATTTAGAGTTATATGATATACAAAGTTTAAAAAATATAATAACACGATCTGCTTCAATATTAGATGTTGAAATTGATGAAAATGGAGCCTTGGAAATTGCTAGAAGATCACGTGGTACGCCAAGAATAGCAAATAGACTTTTAAGACGAGTTAGAGATTATGCTCAAGTAAAGGAAGATGGAATTATCAGATATGAAACTGCAAAAAATGGCCTTGAAATATTAGAAATTGATGAGTTAGGGCTTGACTCAGTAGATAGAAAGATAATACTTACTATGATTGAGAACTTTAATGGTGGACCGGTAGGGGTAGACACTATTTCAGCAGCTACTGGAGAAGAAAGAATTACCATAGAAGATGTATACGAACCATATTTACTACAAATAGGATTTTTAAATAGAACACCAAGAGGTAGGATAGTTTCAAAACTTGCATATGACCACTTTAATATAGCCTATACTGAAGATTAGGGGGAGCTTATGAAAAAGAAAATTATTAGTCTAACATTTTGCTTTTTATTGTTTATTACATTATACAACAATACTATTTATGCATCAGCAGCTGACATAGATTTCTTGAATATTAAAATTGGACCATCTATTGACTTATATAATGAATTTGCCTTAACAAGTGAAAGCGGGTTTAATTTCTATAAAAGCTATGACAGGGATTGGCCAATCAATAGTGTTAAGGATAATATTATTAAAGCCAGATTAAATTTTGCTGGGGATATTGATATACTAAGTACTAATGATGAACTTCTTTATGCAATACCTGGCGATGGTAGTGTTATTATTGGGCCAGGATCCATATTTCAATTTATTATCAAGGTTGATCTAAATAATTATAGAGATTATATAACTTTTATATCTAGAGATAATAAACTTTCTTTGATTAATCATATTCAGTTAGAAAATTATTTATATGGTGTAATACCAAAAGAAATGCCAGCTAGTTGGCCAATAGAGTCTTTAAAGGCTCAAGCTGTAGCATCAAGAAGTTTTGCAGTAGCAAATATGAACAAGCATATAAAAGAAGGTTTTAACTTATGTGATGGTACAGATTGTCAAGTTTATAAAGCATATGATAATGAACACCCAAATACAAATCGGGCTGTAAATGAAACAAGGGGAATTTATGCTTATTATAATGGTAAAGTTGCTAATACCACTTATCATTCTACTTCTGGAGGATATACTGAAGATAGTTCAATAGCCTGGGGGGGCAGTGTTCCCTACTTAATAGCTATTGAGGACATTTATTCTGCAGGTGAATCTGCAAAGAATTGGTCGATTACAATGACTCCAGCAGAAATATCAAATAAACTTTTATCTTCGGGAATAAATATAGGACAAGTTCAAGATATAGAGATATCAAAAACTTCTGATTCTAATAGAGTTTTAGAATTAAATATAGTTGGGTCATTAGGTGCTAAGATTATTAAAGGCAACCAGCTTAGAACTATATTTGGAAACACTATAATGAAAAGTACTTTGTTTAATATAGACAAAGTAGGAGATAGTTCTACAAAGAAGATTTATGTAATAGATGGTAGTAGCAGGTATCCTGTAGAAATTCAAGTCAATAGTGCATATATACTAGATGCTAAAGGAAATAATAAGCCTAATAGATCTATTGTAAGCAGAGCAATAAGCAATGAAATAACTTCTTCTATTGGTGAATCTATGGTATTAGGACCAGCTAGCTTTGTATTTAATGGAAAAGGTTATGGTCATGGGGTAGGAATGAGTCAACATGGAGCCATGGAAATGGCTAAATTAGGATTTAACTATGAAGATATAATAAAACATTATTATAGTGGAGTAGATATTATTAATATAAATGGAGATAATTAATGGATAAGAATATTAAAACTAAGGATTTTTATTTTGATTTACCAGAATCGTTAATTGCACAGCACCCTATGGAAAGTAGGGAGATGTCTAGATTGCTAGTATTAAACAAGGAAAATGGAGTTATTAATCACAAAATATTTAAAGATATAATAGATTATTTAAAGCCAGGAGATACATTAGTTCTTAATGATACAAGAGTTATTCCAGCTCGATTATTTGGGAATAGAGTTGGAAAAGAAGAAAGAATTGAGTTTCTATTATTGAATAAAAAAGCTAATAATACTTGGGAAACACTTGTTAGACCAGGAAAAAAAGCTAGAGTTGGAGATATAATAGAATTTGGTAATGGACTTCTGCTTGGTCGTATTATATCTATCAGTGAAGAGGGTACAAGATTTTTACAATTTGACTATGAGGGAATATTTGAAGAAATATTAGATCAATTAGGAGAGATGCCTCTACCCCCTTATATAACTGAAAGGCTAGAAGATAGTGAAAGGTATCAAACGGTCTACTCTAAACACTTAGGCTCGGCAGCAGCACCTACAGCAGGTCTTCACTTCACCAAGAATTTATTAAAGGACATTGAAGATAAAGGGGTAAATATTGCATACATTACACTGCATGTAGGACTGGGAACTTTTAGACCTGTTAAAGTAGAAAATATATTAGACCATCACATGCACTCTGAGTTTTACAATATGTCTAAAAAAACAGCAGATATTATTAATAAGACAAAAGAAAAAGGTGGAAAAATTATTTCAGTTGGAACAACAACCACAAGAACATTGGAGGCAATTGCTATGGAAAGTGGCCATGTGGAAAGCAAATCTGGATGGACTGATATATTTATTTATCCAGGCTACAAATTCAAAATAGTGGATAGTATAATTACCAATTTCCATTTGCCAGAATCTACACTTATGATGCTTGTAAGTGCAATTGGGGGAAGGGAAAACATAATGGCAGCATATAAAACAGCTGTAGAAGAACAATATAGATTCTTCAGTTTTGGAGATGCAATGCTTATAAAGTAATAGGAGGAAATTATGGCAATAAAATTTGAGTTATTAAAAGAAGCAAAGGATTGTAAGGCTAGATTAGGTAAACTACATACTCCTCATGGGGTAATAGAAACACCTATTTTTATGCCTGTAGGAACAAGAGCCACTGTTAAGGCTATGACTCCAGAAGAAGTAAAAGAATTAGGTGCACAAATAATATTGAGTAATACTTATCACTTATATTTAAAGCCTGGACATGAATTAATTAGGGCGGCAGGGGGTCTTCATAAATTTATGAATTGGAATTATCCAATCCTTACAGATAGTGGTGGATTTCAAGTATTTAGTTTGGGAGATTTAAGAAAGATTTCTGAAGAAGGAGTAGAATTCAGCTCTCATATAGATGGGTCAAAACATTTTATTAGTCCAGAAAAATCTATAGAGATACAAAATGCTTTAGGGTCTGATATTATGATGTGCTTTGATGAGTGTACTCCATATCCTGCCACTTATGAGTACTCTAAGCAATCTATGGAAAGAACTACTAGGTGGGCTCAAAGGTGTAAAGATTACCATAAGGATTGGGACAGTCAAGGGCTTTTTGGAATTGTACAAGGTGGTATGTATAGAGACCTAAGAGAACAAAGTGCAAAGGATTTAGTAGCAATGGATTTTCCAGGATATGCTATAGGTGGACTTAGTGTAGGTGAACCTAAAGAATTAATGTGTGAAGTGTTGGAATATACAACCCCTTTACTGCCTAAAGACAAGCCTAGATACTTGATGGGTGTAGGAACACCAGATTATCTTTTCGAAGCGGTTATAAGCGGAATAGATATGGCAGATTGCGTTCTACCAACAAGGATAGCTAGAAATGGTACAGTAATGACTAGTCAAGGCAGATTGGTTATAAGAAATGCAAAATATAAGAATGATTTCTCTAAATTAGATCCTGAATGTGATTGTTATGCCTGTAACAATTATTCAAGAGCCTATATTAGGCATCTATTTAATGTGGATGAAATACTAGGTGCAAGATTAGCTACAATACACAATCTTCATTTCCTGATTAAGCTAATGGAAAATATAAGAAAGGCCATAAAAGAAGATAGATTATTAGAATATAAAGATGAATTTTACTTAAAATATGGTTATATTTAATAAAAGAGATGATTTTTTAAAAATATATTGTATAATAGAACATAAGGAGGGGTTGAATAAATGGATTTAGGACAATTACAAGGTTTAATAATTCCAATAGGTTTTTTAGTTGTATTTTACCTATTTGCAATTAGACCGCAAAAGAAAAAAGAAAATGAAGTAAAAGCAATGAGAAGTAGTTTAAGAGCTGGAGATGAGATAATTACCATTGGTGGTATTTATGGTAAAATACTTAGAGTTAAAGATGATATGATTATTATAGAAGTAGGTACAACTAAAACCAGATTAGACGTTACTAAATGGGCAGTTGGATCAGTAATAAATAAAAATGAATCAAAAAATACAAAAGCAGATGAAGATACAGATTTGGAACAAAATTAAAAAGTTAGCTACTATAAAAACTTCCTTTATTTTAAAAGGAAGTTTTTTGTGTAATATTTTAGCCTCTTCTAAAATAGCTTATTATAGGAGGTGTTAAAATTGTTTAAAAAAGATATTGGAAATAAGGTATATTTTTTAAAAGGGATATTATTGGCATTTATTATTACAATAGTTTTAATCCTTATGTTTTCATTATTAATTATGTTTACTAGTATAAAGGAAAACAGGATCCCAATGTTGAATAATATAGCTATGATTATATCTATAGCTATATCAAGTGTTTATGTTGCCTTTAAAATAAAGGAAAAGGGTTGGATTCAGGGAGGATTAATGGGTATAGCTTATTACATGGTTTTAATAATATTAAATTTAATTTTCATAAAACCAATACAAATAGATTTAATTTCAGGTACAAGGTTTGTTTTAGCCGCTATTACTGGTGTAATTGGAGGCATGATCGGTATAAACTTATCCTAGTTTTTAAATAAATCTTTATTATAAGTGCAGTTTATGCTATAATAATTTAATAAATAGCTAGGAGGTTATACAATGAAATACATAAAGACAATCAGTGGAAGCAACCTAAAGGAAACATTACTTAAAGGTGGTTGTGGAGAATGTCAAACATCTTGCCAGTCAGCATGTAAGACTTCTTGTACTGTAGGAAATCAAAAGTGTGAAAATAAATAAGATATAAGGGGTAGTGGTTTATCCACTGCTTTTTATTTGTATTAATTTACTTATGGAGGTATTAAATGGAAGAACGAATACATAAATTTTATTTAAATGATAGATACATAGTATTAGATGTAAATAGTGGAGCAGTTCATGTAGTTGATAAGATGGTCTATGATATTCTAGATTATTATAATGATAAATCCTTAGATGATGCTGTAAACATATTTAATGGTATATATGATGAGAATGCGGTTAGAGATGTTTACAAGGAATTAGAAGTTTTAATAGCTGAAGGGCTATTATTTTCTGAACCAACTGATATAAGTCAATTAGCCTATAATGAGGATAATATTGTTAAAGCTATGTGTTTACATATAGCTCATGATTGCAATTTAAAATGTAGTTATTGTTTTGCCTCACAAGGTAATTTCAAGGGTGAAAGAAGCATGATGTCATTAGAAGTAGGTAAGAAATCCCTTGAATTTTTAGCTAGTAATTCAGGTAATCGAAGAAATCTAGAAGTAGACTTTTTTGGTGGAGAGCCTCTTATGAATTTTCAATTGGTAAGAGATTTAGTAGCCTACGGTAGGGAATTAGAAGTTCAATACAACAAGAATTTTAGATTTACAATTACAACAAATGGACTACTACTTGATGAAGATAAGATTGACTTTATCAACGAAAATATGGATAATGTAGTTCTTAGTCTAGATGGAAGAAAAGAAGTAAATGATAATATGAGAAAGACAATTAATGATGAGGGTAGTTATGAAATAATTCTTCCTAAATTTAAAGCTATGGTTGAAAAAAGAGGAGATAAGGATTATTATATAAGAGGTACATTCACAAGTAAAAATATAGACTTTTCAAATGATGCTTTAGATTTTTATGAAAAAGGCTTTAAAAAGATTTCAATCGAGCCAGTTGTTACCTCTGAAGAAATGGACTACGCTTTAAGAGATGAGCATTTGGATCCGGTTTTAGCAGAATATGAAAAATTTTCAAAGGATTATATTGACATTAAAAGAAAAGATGAAGATTTTTACTTTTTTCATTACATGATTGATCTTACCCAAGGTCCATGTATTATTAAAAGAGCTGTAGGTTGTGGTGCAGGTTCTGAATACTTAGCAGTAACTCCAGAGGGAGACTTATATCCTTGCCATCAATTTGTCGGTGAAGATGATTTTAAACTTGGTAGCCTAGAAGAAGGCATAAATAATATAGGATTAAGAGATGTATTTAAAAATGCCAATGTAAACAATAAAGAAGAGTGTAAATCTTGTTGGGCCAGGTTTTATTGTAGTGGAGGTTGTCATGCAAATGCTCATTATGCACACAAAGATTTGATGAAGCCTTATGAAATTGGTTGTAAAATGGAAAAGAAAAGAATTGAATGTGCAATATCAGTTGTTGCAAATCTTGAATACTAGGAGGAAATAGAAATGAAGTCAAAAAGTATAATTATTTTAATACTTATTTTGGCCATAGTTGGTGGAAGTGTTTTTGTAGCATTAAACGGACTAACCATTGGCAAATATCAGGTTGAAACCGCAAAAGATTCCGTGGAATTAGGGTTAGACTTAGCAGGAGGAGTATATGTTGTTCTTGAAGCAAAAACAGATGAAAAAGGACCTGAGTTAAAGAAACTTATGGACCAATCAAAAGCTATTATAAATGAAAGAGTTAATGGATTAGGAATTTCAGAGCCTAATATTTCTATTGAAGGAGAAAATAGAATTAGGGTAGAACTAGCAGGAGTGGATAATCCACAAGATGCAATCAACTTAATAGGTAAAACGGCCCAATTACAATTTGTTGAACCTTCAGGAGATATAGTTTTAACGGGGAAAAATGTATTAAAGGCAGAAGTCACCTTTCAAAGAAATGAATTTGGTGCTGATGAGCCAGTTGTAGCATTAGAATTTGATAAAGAAGGTAAAGAAAGTTTTGCAGAAGCTACTGGGAGGCTTACTCTTGAATCTGCTAGAGAAAACAGAATAGTTTATATAATTTTAGATGATCAAGTTATATCTTCACCAGCTGTTCAAAGCGGTGGACAGGCTATTACTGATGGTAAAGCAGTTATAACCGGATTTGATGTACAAGGTGCTAGTCAATTAGCAACATTAATACGTGCTGGAGCACTTCCGGTGGAAATGATAGAGCATCAAACATCAGTTATAGGACCAACACTTGGATTAGAAGCATACGAAAAGAGTATATTAGCACTAGGAATCGCATTATTATTGATTTTTGCAATTATGATAGTGATATATAAAGTACCAGGTTTAATTGCATCCTTAGGTTTAATAATATACACACTTGTAGTAGTAGGTATTATGATACTATTAGGTGTAAAGCTTACATTACCGGGTATAGCAGGTTTAGTATTATCCATCGGTATGGCTGTAGATGCAAATGTACTAATATTTGAAAGAATTAGAGAAGAAATCATAGTTGGAAAAACTCTTAGAGCAGCAATAGATGCTGGATTTAATAGAGCTTTAACATCTGTTTTAGATTCAAATATAACTACTCTAATAGCTGGTATTGTACTTTATTACTTTGGAATAGGACCTATTAAAGGTTTTGGTGTAACATTAATAATAGGTATAGTAGTTTCTATGATAACAGCAGTATTTTTAACTAAATTCTTATTAAAACTAATTGCAAATATAACTGGTGGTAAAAACACTAAGTTATATGGCGTATAGAAGGGGTGAGGAAATGAAAGTCATTAAAAATAAAAATACATTTAGAATTATTTCAGCAGCAATTATGATATTAGGTTTAGTAATGTTTTTAATTAATGGTTTTAACTTTGGTATTGATTTTACTGGTGGTACAATAATTGAAATAAATGCTAATAAATTTATCGATGTAGATCAAGCAAAGCTCATAATGGATGAATACGATAATGATGCAAGTATAATTCATGGTGGAGCTAATAAAGAAGAAGTCATAATAAAAAGCACTTTAGATTTATCTAATGAGACGGTAAATAGTATAATCTCTGCCTTTGCAGAGCAACATGGGGTAAATAAAGATAATATTAAATCTGAAAAGTTTGGACCAACTATGGGAAAAGAAATAAGTGATAAGGCCTTACTATCTATAAGTATAGCAACCATAGCAATGTTACTTTATATAACCTTTAGATTTGAATGGAGATTTGGACTTGGAGCCATAATAGCTCTTTTACATGATG
>CAZAGS010000051.1:0-10398 GCA_964484955.1 uncultured Tissierellaceae bacterium | reverse complement strand
TGGTAGGTGTAGTATTTGGATTTATGCCAGCTAGAAAAGCTAGTAGGTTAAACCCAATTGACGCCTTAAGACATATATAACTTTTTCTTATAAAAATAACCTAGGATATTTTTGAAATCCTAAGTTATTTTTTGTTTTTAGACTGCTTTTCTTCTTCTCTAATTCTCTTAACCCTATGCATAAGTAAATTTACAATTAGTATTCCAACGTTTGCCGCCATTAAGGTAGAAGCTTGAATGTTAAAAGGTATTTTAAATACATAATTAGCTAAAAAGTTAACCATTAATATAAAACTGTTAAAGATTATTAAATCTCTAATAAATCTAGGTAGCGAATAAAATAATTTCATAGACTACACCTCCAAATTAAGTATATCATTAAATAGTTTTACTTTAAATGGGTATATTTCTTTAGAGGTGATAAATTGAATTTAAAATATAGTGAATTAGATAAACAAGAAAAGAAGAGTAGATTATATGGAATATTTAAAGTCTTTTTTAAACTAGGTATAACTGCTTTTGGTGGACCTGCTGCTCATATAGGTATGATGGATGAAGAAATAATTGAGAAAAGGAAATGGATAAGTAGAGAAAAGTTCATGGATTTGATAGGAGCTACTAATTTGATTCCAGGGCCAAATTCTACAGAGCTGGCAATATTTCTAGGACTTGAAAGAGGTGGAGGTTTAGGGCTTTTAATTGCAGGAGCTAGTTTTATTTTCCCAGCAATGGTAATTATACTCCTTTTTGCTATAGTCTATGTTAAGTTTGGAACTATACCACAGGTGTCATCAATTTTATATGGAATAAAACCAGTTATAATGGCAATTATTATTCATGCCCTTTACAGATTAGGCAAATCAGTAATAAAAAATAAAATTTCAGTTTTATTGGCTTTAGGAATTTTAGGATTATATTTTTTAGGTATTAAAGAAATCGCCTTATTGCTTATTTCAGCTATTTTAATGTTATTTATATCTAATTTTAAGAGTATTAAAAACAAGTTTTACTCCATATCTATAATACCTATATCTTTATTGTTTCTGATATTCCTTAAAATAGGTACTGTATTATATGGAAGTGGCTATGTATTACTAGCATTTCTAGAAGCAGAATTTATAGATAAATACGGATTATTAACAATGGAACAATTATTAGATGCCATTGCCATAGGGCAATTTACCCCCGGTCCTGTGTTTACAACAGCTACCTTTATAGGTTATTTACTAAGAGGTATTCCCGGAGCTATTTTAGCAACCATAGGTATATTTATTCCTTCATTCTTAGTAGTATGGGCAATTAATCCTATAATACCAAAGCTAAGGAAATCTAAAATCATGGGTGCTATGCTTGATGGTGTAAATATAGGTTCCTTAGTATTAATGGCTATAGTAAGTTTAAAATTAGGAATAGCATCTCTAATTGATCCTTTAACTACAATTATGTTTATAATATACTTTTTAATTTTAATTAAATATAAAGTAAATTCAGCATGGTTAATTATAGCAGGAGGAACAATAGGATGGATAAGTAGTTTGATTTAACTAGACCCATTCTATTTCCATCTAGAGAAGCCTCTATTCATGTGATAAATTTTATTAAAGCCATTATCTGTTAATATATTTACAGCAACAGAAGACCTACTACCAGTTGCACAGTATACTAATATTGGCTTATCTTCGTAACCATCCAATTTATCTAAATCTCTTTCTAATGTATTATAAGGAATTACAATAGCACCATCAATATGCCCTTGATTATATTCCCCTTTTGTCCTAGTATCTAATATTAATAAATCCTTCTCTGTTGCTATAATCTCTTTTGCCTGGGCTATACTGACTATTGTCTCTTTATTTGCAAATATATCTCCATTGTGGTCCATATTTTCAACACCATCTTTGTCTTTTTTATTTATTTTCATGATAGTACTCATTAATAAGATTACTATAATTCCAACTACTATACTTGTAAACGTCATAATTAATAATCTCCTTTATGAAAGTATTTTACTTATAGTATTTACCCAAAAGTAGTTGTCTATAAACCATATTAAAAAGTGCACAAAGGGAACCGGTACTTTTGTGCACTTTTTACTTTATTAGCATTTAAGATATACTTAAAGTATACTATATATAGAAAGCTAGTAGAAAAGAGGTGCATAATGGAAAAAATAAAAGCTGAGTATATATCACTTTGGTATAATACTGACTCTAAATTTAATTTAAAAGGAAATAAGACTTCTCTTAGGGAAAAGATACAAAATGAAAAGAAAATAGAGAGTTTTCGAAAAGACTTATTTAAAAAATTAAAACATATACCCTCTGAAGGTGAAGAAGAAAGGTTTAAAAATGAAATTATCAGTGAAATAAAAGATTTTGAGTCCAACTTATCACCTTACAATAATAGCCTTATAGACTTTTTTATAGACAATGGATATGGGCAGGTTACTGAAGATTTCATTAATGTTGCAGAAGAATTTGATCCTAATATAGACGTAATGGACATATTTCAAGCAATTAGAAATGTGTGGATTATGAATAGTATTCAAATTTTATATGGAATGGAAGTTAAACTTACTCCATCTATATTTGCCTACAGTATGCTATATCCTTATAGTGACAATTATCTAGATGATTCCAACATTTCTACTGGGGAAAAAGTAGAATTCAATAATAGATTTAGAAATTGGCTATTAGCTTTAGATGACACCCCTATAAATAAAAACGAAGAACATATAAAAGCACTAGTTCAGAAAATTGAAGAAGAATATAATAGAGTGGATTATCCTGAAGTTTATGAAAGCCTTTTATACATACATAGTGCACAAGTGGAAAGCCTTAAACAGCAAAAGAGTATGACAATACCTTATGAGAAGGATATATTGGGAATTAGTTTTGAAAAAGGTGGGGCATCAGTATTAGCAGATGGATATCTGGTAAGAGGCAAGCTAAATCAAGATGAAATGAGCTTTTATTTTGCTTATGGGATGTTTTTACAGATAATTGATGACTTACAAGATATAGAAGAAGATTTAGCCAATAACCATATGACCATATTGTCTCAATTAGCTAAGGAGTATCCATTGGATAAATTAATTAATAAACTATTTATTTTTATTGATGAGTTCTTTTTAAATGAAAACCTATTTCAGTCTGAAGATGCAGTAAAGTTAAAACAGGTAATAAAGGATTGTTCAATGATAATGATATTTGAAGCAATATCTAGAAATAAGAAAAGATTTAGTAAAGATTATGTAAAAGAGATGGAGAGTTATTCTTATGTGAGATTTTCCTATTTGAAGAAAATTAAAAAGAAATTTCAAAAGGAATTTACATCAGAAGATATAGTGAGGATTTCTAAATTGTTTGGAATCAATGATGTCATCCTGAGTGAAGTGAAGGATCTTAAAGACTAGATTCTTCGCTAGCTCAGAATGACACAAAAATTAAATACTATTCAAGGGTCTGGATCTTATACTGCTGCGTCTATTGATTCCATTAATACATTTTCTACTTCATTTGCAACTTCATCAAGATCATCATAGCCCATTAGACCTATTAACATACCTGGTTTTGCAGTACCTATGAAAACTTCCCCGTCCTTTTCATAAACAACAACTTTACATGGTAGGAAATATCCTACTTCAATATGAGCCGATAATACTTCGTTCGCCTTTTGTGGATTACAAACTTCTAAAATCATGAAATTATTTGGGAATTGAATTTCATGTTCTGCCATCTTTTCTTTGAAATTCAATTGCCATAATACGCCGAACTTTCTTTCTTTAAGACTATTAGTAATACTTTCAACAGCCTCATTAAATGATTTCTTTGTCTTTTTTTCATACCTAATATCCAAATCTATCCTCTCCTTTTTCTTCTATCACTACTATACCCACATTGCACATAGTAATAACATAATTAATAAATAATATTATTTTGGGTATAAGATAAATAAGAAATTAAAAGGGAGTGGTACTATTGGGTAGAGTAATTGTCTTTTTAGCCAATGGATTTGAGGAAGTTGAGGCACTTACTGTAGTAGATTATTTACGAAGGGTAGATATAGTGGTGGATACTGTATCTATAACTGATGAAAAGCAAGTAAAAGGAGCCCACGATATAGTAGTAATGGCGGATAAAACCATAGATGAATTAGAAGATTTAGAAAATTATACTACTGTAGTCATACCGGGTGGGATGCCAGGAGCTACTAATTTAAGAGATAATGAAAAAGTCACAAATATTGTAAAGGAGATTTATGAAAAGCAAAAATTAGTTGCAGCCATATGTGCGGGGCCCATCGTCTTACACAGAGCAGGAATTCTCCATAACAGGATGGTAACTTCTTTCCCAGGTTTTGAAGAAGAGTTGTCTGGGTCTGTGTATACTGGAAAAGATCTTGAAAGAGATGGTAATATCATTACATCTCGAGGTCCATATTTTGCTGTAGATTTTGCTTTGGAGATAGTAGACTATCTACTAGGTAAAGAAAAGGTAGAGGAATTGAAGCAGAGTATATTATATAATAAGTAAATATTATGAATACAAAAAGACTACTTATGTTAATATAAGTAGTCTTTTTCACTTGACATATATAGGGTATCTATATATGATGTATGTATAGGGTATCTATATATGATGGAGGGATAAAATATGACAATTAATAAGAATTTAATTACCGGAAGTACCACCATGCTCATACTAAAATTGCTTGAAGATAAGGACATGTATGGTTATTTAATGATTGAAGAACTTAGGAAAAGGTCAGATAATACATTTGACTTAAAAGCCGGCACACTATATCCTTTGCTCCATGGTTTGGAAGAGCAGGGAATGCTAGAATCTTATGAAGAAAGTGCAGATAGCAAAAGAGTAAGAAAATATTATAGTTTAACAAAAAAAGGTAAGAAAATGCTTGTAGATAAACAATCGGAATGGAATACCTACACCTCTACAATCAATCAAATATTGCAAGGGGGTGCTAGTTATGCAATCTAATAAAATTAGTGATTATGTGGAACAAGTTTGTGAACAGATAAGATGGAAAAAGGCACATAGGATTGTTTCAAAAGAAATTGAAGACCATATTATTGACCAAAAATATGATTATGTATCGGATGGACTTGATGAGGACTTAGCATTAGAGAAAGCGATATTAGAGATGGGAGATCCTGTTGAGGTGGGTACAGATTTAGATAGTATTTATAGACCAAATCCTGAATGGAGAATAATTTTACTAACTAGTCTAATGCTTATACTAGGCGTTGTCATAAGAAATTTTATTACATATGATTATCAGATGCCGTGGAAATTAAATAACAGTATAATGTCAATTATTATAGGAACTGTGTTTATGATATTGGCTTATTTTATGGACTACAGTATTATAGGCAAAAACTCTAAGAAATTATACTTTGCTTTAATTGTTTTGACTATATTGGTACTTTTCAATGGTCCAATGTTAAGAGGGCAAAATTACTATGTGAAATATATTATGTTATTATTTCCAACAGTATTTGGGGGAATAGTTTATAATTTGAGAAGTAAAGGTTATTTGGGAATAATATTAAGTGGGTTATATTATATTGTACCTGGGATTATATGCTTATATATTACAAGTTTTTCGAGCTTAATCATGTATTCACTTACTTGCCTCCTAATTTTAACATATGCCATAGGAAAAGGATGGTTTAATGTTGATAAAGTTAAGGGATTATTGCTTGTTTATATACCGGTTGGTATAGTTTCAATAACTGGCTTAGCATTATTAGTAATTGAAAATTCATATAAGTTAAACAGATTAAAAGTTGCATTTAATCCATATCGTGACTCTATGAATATGGGTTGGATGGGTACGGTCACAAGAGATATTTTAAAGAGTTCAAAATTAATTGGGAAAAGTAAATATGTTTCGAGTATTGAAAATGTATTACCATCTATTGATACAGATTATTTATTAACATATCTAATTGAACATGTTGGTTGGATATCATTTATTCTAATAATGGGTTTAATATCAATGTTCATTATTCGTTCCCTGAGAATTAGTTTGAGTCAAAAGGGTGTACTAGGTGGTTTAGTTTCTATATCTGTAATAGTTACTTTTACAATGCAAGTTATCTTTTATGTAATACACAACTTGGGATTCCAATTATTTGATCCATTCATATTACCGTTAATATCCTATAGTAGAATAGCTACTATAATTAATATGTTTCTTATTGGGATTATGTTGTCAGTATTTAAATTCAGTATATTATATAAAAATGAAGATAAAACAATGGAGAAATCAAGAGGGAAGTTGTTTAAATTTGAGGATGGAAGAATAATAATAGATTTAAATAAATAAATAAAGCACATATTAAAAAGATGCACAAAAGGAACCGGTACCTTTGTGCATCTTTTAGAATACATTTAAATATATTTGTAATTTATTATAAAAGATCTAAGAAATCTTCAAGTTGTAAATTTGCCTGTTCTAAAATCCCTTTTAGGGTCCCTTTAGCTATTTCTTTATGCATTGGGATTATTACTACGAGTGAAGGAGTACCTAATCTTTTATATTTAGCATGACTTCCTTTTTGAGATGATTTTTGAAATCCAATCTTTTCTAATGCTTTAATAATTTCCTTAGGTGATAGAACTGGATATTTGGAACCCATTATAATGCAACTTCCATGGTGGTTACAAAAGTAGGAATGTATAGATTTTCAGGTATCGTATCTTCATAATATAACTCAAGTGCTTCTCGCAGATTATCTATGGATTCTTCAATGCTTTTACCTTGAGAAACTACACTGTTTTCTAAACACTTTGCAACATACCAATTGTCTTCTTTTTGAACAACAACAGTTACTTTTATACTCAAGTAAATACACCTCACTTTATACTTTCAATTACTATTATTATATCATAGTATTTCTAAAAATAAACATACTTAAAAAATGATTAAACCCTAAGGAACTACTTATAGAAGGATTGGAGTCTTTTGAATAATAATTAATATTTTGCAGTAAATTTTGCAAAGGTTGAAGAATTGAAGCAAAGTATATTATATAATAAGTAAAAAATAGTTGGTAACTCATGTTACCGACTATCTTTTTTATTTGTAATATTATAGAGTATAGAGTTAACAACCTAGGAGGTTAGAGATGAGTAAATATTTTGATGTAAAAGATAAAGTTTACGATATAACGGAAAAATATCCTGAAACTATAGATATATTTGTAGCAAATGGCTTTGAACAATTAAAGGATGAAAAAATGAGAAAGATAATGGGAAAGACAATTTCTCTAGAAATGGCACTAATGAGTAAAAAAGTAAATGTAGAATTGTTTTCAAGAAAATTAGTAGAAGCAATAGAGCAAGCTAGAATATCTGTAGATAGTTCATTAATAGTTCCAGAGAAAACTACAGGTGGAGATATAAAGATTGAAGGAATATTGCCTTGTCCAGTAAGAATTCCATTACTAGAAGGATTTAATGCATGGTTAGATGAACATAAAGACAGTTTTGATTTTAAAGTAGATTATGAATTAAAATCAGCAAATCTTGGTGTAGATTGGATTAAAGATAGAATTGAATCAGATAATGAAGATAGTCTTTCAGATTTATTTATGTCAGCAGGTTTTGACCTATTCTTTGATAAGAAATTAATGGGTAAATTCAAAAGTCGCGGAGTATTTGAAGATAATACAGGGCTAGATAATCTAAATGAGGATTTTGATAACGAAACTATAGATTTAAAAGACCCACAAAAACAGTATTCAATAATTGGAGTAGTACCGGCAGTATTAATGGTAAATATTGAAGAGTTAAATGGTAGAGAAATGCCTACTTCATGGGCTGACTTGTTAAAGCCAGAATTTGAAGACTCAGTATCATTGCCAATGAGGGATTTTGATTTATTTAATGCAATATTATTAAACATTTATAAAGTTCACGGTGAAGACGGAGTTAGAAAATTAGGTAAATCATTACTCAGAAGTATGTCCCCTGCAGAAATGTTAAAGTCTCATATTAAGAAAACAGACTCAGGAAAACCAACAGTAACTATAATGCCTTATTTCTTTAGTAGAATGGTAAGTGGACAAGGAGTTATGAGACCAGTATGGCCAAGTGATGGAGCTATAATAAGTCCAATATTCTTATTGGCAAAGCGATCAACCAAAGAAATGACAAAGCCTTTTGTAGATTTTTTCTTCTCAAGAGAAGTAGGAGAAATACTTTCTACAAATGGAAAGTTCCCATCTACAAACCCTGAAATAGATAACCAATTAAGTTCCGACCAAAAGTTTATGTGGCTAGGTTGGGATTTTATAAATAGTCATGATATAGGTGGCTTAATTAGAAAATGTGAAGCATTATTTCACGAAGGAATATAGGAGGAAAAACAATGAACTTAGTAATAGTATCTGGACCTCCTTCATCAGGGAAGACCAGTATAATATTAAAAACCATAGATGCATTAAAACAAAGAGATGTAGCTGTAGGAGTAGTTAAATTTGACTGTCTTTATACAGATGATGATATATTATATGAAAAAGCAGGGGTACCAGTTAGAAAAGGATTATCAGGAGCCCTATGTCCAGACCATTTCTTTGCTTCAAACATTGAAGAAGTAGTTCAATGGGGTAGAAAGAACAATCTAGATCTCTTAATTACAGAATCCGCAGGACTTTGCAATAGATGTTCCCCATATATTAAAGAAATAAAAGGAATATGTGTAATAGATAATCTTTCTGGAATTAACACACCTAAGAAGATTGGACCTATGTTAAAATCCGCAGATATAGTAGTAATTACCAAAGGTGACATAGTATCTCAAGCAGAAAGAGAAGTATTTGCATCTAAGGTAAACTCAGTTAATCCAAAGGCAATTACAATGCATATTAATGGCTTAACAGGTCAGGGTGCATATGAACTGAGCACACTATTATATGATGAAGATCTTAAAATAGAATCAGTACAAGGTATGGAATTAAGATTCCCAATGCCTGCAGCAATGTGTTCCTATTGCCTAGGAGAAACAAGAATAGGTGAAGCATTCCAAATGGGTAATGTAAGAAAGATGGATTTAGGTGAAGACTATGAATAATTTGACCATAAGAGAATTAGAAAATAAATATCCTTTTGTAATAAATTATTTTGAAGAAAACAAATTAGATACTAAAGATTATAAAGATTCTACATTTACTGAATATCTAAAGCACTTTACAGCAGAAGATATAGAAGATTGGGCAATAGATGTAAATAAATTAGAAGAAGATCTAGTGGCATTCATAGACCAGATGAAAGAATTCCTAGGTATTCAAGATGAAATTGGTATTAAATCTTTAACTATACTCCCAGGTCATGACAAATCAGGAGACAAAGAAGGATTTGAAGAGATTACGGTTCATAAATCAGAAATAATCTCTATAGTAGGACCTACAGGTTCTGGGAAATCCAGACTGCTAGCAGATATAGAGTGGACAGCCCAAGGAGATACACCTACAGGTAGAGGAATACTTATAAATGGGGAATTACCAGACAAAAAATGGAGGTTTTCTTCTAACAATAAATTAGTAGCTCAACTATCACAAAATATGAACTTTGTAATGGATTTATCTGTAAGAGAATTCCTAGAATTACATGCAGCAAGTAGATTAGTAGAAGATGTAGAAGGGGTAGTAGCTAAAATCATAGAAGCTGCAAATAATCTAGCAGGAGAAAAATTTGACTTAGATACTCCAGTAACAAGCCTTAGTGGAGGACAATCAAGAGCTTTAATGATTGCAGATACAGCAATACTAAGCAAGTCGCCAATTGTCTTAATAGATGAAATTGAAAATGCAGGGATCGATAGAAAAAAGGCATTAGATTTACTTATAGGTGAAGAAAAAATAGTATTAATGGCCACCCACGACCCAACATTAGCTCTAATAGCTGATAGAAGGATAATAATTAAAAATGGTGGTATCTCAAAAGTTATAGAAACAAGTGCTGAAGAAAAGGAAATATTAGTGGAATTAGAAAGAATGGATGCTATTATCCAAGGAATGAGAAGTAAGCTAAGAGCAGGAGAAGAACTAAAATTGTAGGGGCTTACCTGTGTGTCAGCCCAAGGGCGAACACATAGGTTCGCCCCTACCAAAAAAATAGGAGGAAAATAATATGCATGATGGATGTACAGGTAGTTTCGGAGATGGAAAAGCAGTAGTAGATAAAATAAGATCAATGGGCTTCAACACTAGACCTATGCCAATGGAAATAACAGTTAAATGTATAGATTGTGGTAATGATTTTGAAATGACTCACTTAGAAACCAAATGCCCAACTTGTGGCATGGTATATGGTGTAACACCATGTTCAACATCAAAACCAGAAAGAATTCAAGCAGCAGGAAAAGATTATTA